>CAZILJ010000296.1:0-6926 GCA_964539915.1 uncultured Acidobacteriaceae bacterium
AAAACTTTGCGATAGAGTTCAAAGAGCCGAATGTAACCCGAACGAGCAAGTACCGAAGTACCCTGCTGCCACGACCCAAGTACCGTATAATCAGCGCTTAGGGCAATGTCCTTTCGTGTGAAGGCAGTTCGCGCGAAAGAGACTCAAGCCCTGGCGGCGGTTCTCTGAGAAATGGCGGAAAGCAAGGAACTCCAACTCATTGTCGAGCGTGCGGTGGCGCAGGTCTTTGACCGCGAACTTCCTAAGTTGCAGGCAGAGTTGGTCGCGCGCGTCCTGGCGGAATTGCCCGCGGCCCCGGCTGCTGCAGATGCGCACTCAAGCGCTGGAAGCCCAGCTCAAGGCAACCTAGTTCAGGCCGTCGCCAGCATTCACGGCGGTACTACGCAAAAAGAAATTCTGCGCGCGTTGCTTGATGCCGGCAGCCTGTACGGTTCGCGCGTCGCATTGTTCGTCATGAAAGCAGGAGCGGCGACCGGATGGCAGGGGCGCGGCTTAGGCCAGGATGATGCCGTGAAGGATTTCGCGCTTGATATGAACGGCGGACCTGCCGCCCACGCATATCAAAACCGCAACGCCACTCCCGCCAACATCGCTGAGATGGATCCCCGCTTCGTCGAACATTTTGGCGGACCGGCAAACGAGCAGATCCTGGTACTGCCTCTGGTTCTCAAAGATAAGGTTGCGGCGTTGCTCTATGCCGATGGCGGTGCGGACGGCATGCTGAATGGCCCCTCGCTTGAAATCCTTGTGCTCGCGACGAGTGCATGGCTGGAAGTCGTGTCGCTGCGCAAACAGGCACAGAGGGATTTCGCCGATACCACTCCGGCTGTGGAACGTCCTGCGGTCGCAGCGCCCGTTCAGGCCGTCAGTTCTTTCGCCGATCCCTTTGCAGCTCATACGCCGAAACATATTGCGCCAGAAGTCGAACCCGAGCCCGCCGCGGAACTGGTCGAGGTGGCGGCACATGCGGCGTCTGCAAATGCCGCGGCATCGGCGCCCGCGGCAGCAGCGGACCCGTTTGCGGGAATGTCTCCCGATGACGCCGATACCCACCGCAAGGCCCAGCGCTTTGCGCGCCTGCTGGTGGACGAGATCAAGTTGTACAACCAGGCGAAAGTGGCGGAAGGCCGCCGCAACAAGGATCTCTATGATCGCCTGAAAGAAGATATCGAAAAGAGCCGTTCGACGTTTCAGAAGCGCTACGGCAACACCGCGGCGGCAAGTGGGGACTACTTTCAAAAGGAAGTGGTGCGCAGCTTGGCGGAAGATGACTATTCGGTTATGGGCGCGAACTTCCGCAAATAGGAACTTGGTTTGGGGAAGGGCACGCCTTCAGGCGTGCCGATTGGTCCTCTTAACATTCGGGCTTTAGCCTCTGAGATCCGCGTCCGGCTCCCAAATCGTCTCACGGCGCTTCTAGCATCTAACGGTTCTGGCATTCGCGTTCCGCGCGAAATATGAAGGTGGTTCGAGTGGGTCTCAAGTGTTGTTGGTTGCTCGCGCTGAGCCTATCGAGCGGGCTCCTGAATGCTCCTGCTTTTTCCCAGCAGGGTTCCGATTCTTCCGGCAAACCAGCAGTCGCACCTGCGCCGGCAAAACCCTCGCAGGGTGAGTCGGCGACGACAACCCGCTCAACTTCCAAATCCGCGCATCCGAAGTCTCCACCACCCGCGGCCAAATCCGGCAAAAAACCGAGCAGCGCTGTTACCCGGTCCGCGGCCGCGAAGAGAAGAAAGCGGCCGATGTCCCCTCGCGTCCGCCGCATTCGCCAAGCTTTCGTCGCGTCCACAACCTTGCGTCCCATGGCCCAGCAATTGATTCAGGATCGCACTCCCGCCGGATATTCGGGAGTTGAAGCTTACGCGCGCGCGCACTCTAAAGAAGACGCCGGTGCTTTAGCCTGGCTGGTCGTGGGATACGCGCACCTGCTCGATCACGATGGCGCCAAGGCGATCGATCCTCTCAACCGCGCCAAGCCTTTTGCGGGTGATCTTGGAGACTACGTCGCCTACTATCTTGGAACGTGCTACCTGCAAACCGGCCATCAGGCCGAGGGTCTGGCCGCGCTCGCCAACTTCGACACAACCTATCCGGACTCGCTGCTGATTCGCGACGCTCACCTCAGCTACGCTACCGCACTGCTGAGCGAAGGCCGCGCCGCCGAAGCCGTTGCACTGCTGGAGAAAGACCGCCTGCCTGCGCGATCCGACATCGAGTTTGCCTTGGGCCGGACCTACGCCGTTCTGGGCCAGACCGAGAAAGCTGCCGAAGCCCTGGCGAACGTTTACTACAACATGCCGACCGCGGCAGAAGCGGATGCAGCCTATACGGAATTGAAAAGACTTCCGTCGGCGCCGCCACCAACTCCGGCGCAACTGAAGACACGCGCTGACCTACTGATGAGAGCCAAGCGCTATAACGACGCGGTCGATGAATATCGCGAACTCGCCAGTCATGCAACTCCGGAGCTGCGCCCGGCGGCAGAGCTCGCGTTCGCGGATGCAATGCATCGCAGCGGCCGGAACCGTGAGGCCAAGACGGAGTTGGCCGACCTTCCGGGCGCTACTGCGGATCAAAACGCGCAGCGGCTCTACATCCTGGGAGAAATCGCCTGGGCGTCCAACGACAATGACGAGTTTTATCGGACGGTAAATGAACTGCGACAAGCTGCGCCGACAAGTACTTGGCTCGAGCAGGCGCTGCTCTCAGTAGCCAATCTCCATCTTGTGCACCACGAGTACGACCAGGCACTCGACGCGTTTCGCGAGCTGCAGCAGCGTTTTCCCGCGGGATCGCGCGCTTCCTATGCGCACTGGAAAGCAGCCTGGCTCACGCTGCGCTTTGGGCGAAATCAAGAAGCCAAGAAGCAGTTCGACGAACAGATCGGGCTGTATCCCTCGGGCAACGAGACGTCCGCCGCGCTCTACTGGCGCGCGCGGCTGGCCGAGGAAGACAACCAGCCCGGCATGGCTCGCGCCTATTATCAGAAGTTATCGGACCGTTTCCGGAACTACTACTACGCCGAGTTAGGGCGGGAGCGGTTGCAGAAGCTACCGCAGGTTCCAGACCCCCCAGGGGAGTACCCGTTGCTCGATCACATTCCTCCGCTCGAGCATGGCGACAAAGTGACATTATCCGAACTGCCGACCGACGATCTTCACCTGCAAAAGGCTGAGTTGCTTGGCAATGGCGGCCTGGTGGATTTTGCCGTGCGCGAATTGCTGGCAGCCGCCAGCGCCGATGGCGGCAACTGGGGAGCAGCGGAAACCGCGCAGCTCTATATCGATACTGGCCACTATGATCGCGCCATCGAAGTCATGAAGCATTCCGTCCCCAGCTATTTCGCGGTCGACATTCCGACATTGCCGCGGGCTTACTGGGAAGCGCTGTTTCCGCGTCCGTACTGGGCTGACCTGAAAAGGTTCTCCTTGGCCAATGGACTCGATCCGTATCTGGTGGCGTCGCTCATCCGCCAGGAATCGGAGTTTAATCCGCTCGCGGTTTCGCGAGCGAATGCTCTAGGTCTGATGCAGTTGCTGCCGAAAACCGGCAAGGTCGTCGCACATCAGGTATCGCTGAAGCACTATACTCCCGCCCAATTGTTTGTACCGCCCGTCAACTTGCAACTGGGCACGCGGTATTTCCGCGGCATGGTCGACAAGTTCGGCGGCTCGTTCCAGCACGCTCTGGCCGCCTACAACGCGGGATCTGACCGGGTCGAGGAATGGATGGGACAAGGTCCCTATCGCGATTCTCCAGAATTCGTCGAATCGATTCCGTTCACTGAAACCCGCGAGTACGTTCAAGCCATCATGCGCAACGCCGCCGTTTACAAACAGCTCTACGGGGCTCCCTAGTCTAGAGCATGCCTCCACGCCTGAAGACTCCAAGGGATGTCTCAATTCATTCATTGGCAGATCGACGTATCTCAATTGGCCGGGCGTTGTTCTGTCGGCGATTTGTAGAACAGAATTTCAATCACCAGCAACGCCGCGCCCACCACGATCGCGCTATCCGCCAAGTTGAACACCGGCCACTGGTACTGCTTCACGTAAAACAATAAGAAGTCGACGACCCTGCCGCTGGCAACTCGGTCCCAAAGGTTTCCCACCGCGCCGCCCAGGATGAGCGAGAGAGCGATGCCGGTGATGGTCAACGCGCGACGCTGCCTCCACAGAAGCACCGACACGATCACCATCGCGACCAGCGAGAAGCCGATCAGAAGCGCAGTCTTCCAGTGCGATGGTGAGTCGGCAAACAGGCTGAAGGCCGCGCCCGTATTTTCCGTGTGCGCGAGGCGGAAGAATCCCGGAATGATCTGGATATGGGTATACATCGCGATGCGGGCAGTGACTAGCCGCTTCGTCCAGCGATCGAGCAGGACAACAATCAGTGCGAGGAGGAAGTGAGCGGAGCGTGCGCGAGTTGCGGACATTCAGACTCTTATTCCGACTTTCTAGTAAAGCGGTTTTCTCTTTGCGCTCTTGCCGCGTTGCTCAGCGAACTCTGCGGTTCAATGCTTTCGGCAGCACAAGAAACGCGACCGCAAAGTACGCCAAAGGTTCGTGAAGGAGGCAAAGAAGGGCTCAGGCCACGGTCTCCAATTCTTTCAATACCGCGCTGCAGCGCTCGCAGACTGTCGGATATGTCTCGTCTTCGCCGACGTGCGTGGAGTAGTTCCAGCAACGTTCGCACTTGGCTCCTTCAGCCTTCTTCACTTCGATATGCACGCCGCCGCTGCCATTGCCCGAGCCCGGCGCGAGCGTGACCGCCGACACGATGAAGAGATAGCGAAGTTGATCGGCATGACGCCGCAGCACCGAGTAAACGGGATCGGGCGCGGTGATCGCGACCTGTGCCTCGAGTCCCGTGCCGATGCGCTTGTGGGTGCGCGCTTCTTCGAGCGCTTTCAGCACTTCGTCTCGGATGGATCGCAAACTTGCCCACGCTTCGTCTGATTTCGCAGCAGTCGCAGGCATCGCTGCGTTGCCTAGAATCTCAGCCGTATCTGGAAACTGCGCGAGATGCACGCTCTCTTCACGGCCCGCAACCTTCGGAAGGTACGACCAGATTTCTTCCCCAGTGAAAGTCATGATGGGCGCGAGGAGGCGCACCAGGGCCTCACCGATCCTCCAGATGGCAGTTTGCGCGCTCCGCCGCCCGTGCGACTTCGGCGCAGAAATGTAGAGCCGGTCTTTCAACACGTCCAAATAAAACGCGCTCAAGTCCACGATGGAGAAATGATTCACGCGGTGATAGATCTTGTGGAACGCAAACTCCTGGTACGCGTTGCGCACATCGGTCGCAAAGGCGCACGTCTGGCGCAAGATGTATTGATCGAGTTCTTCCATCTGGTCAAACCGAACCATGTCAACCTGCGGATCGAAGTCGTACAGATTGCCCAGGATGTAGCGAAACGTGTTGCGAATCTTGCGGTAGTTTTCCGCAACCCGCAGCATTAGCGCTTCCGAGCCCACTACATCCTCTCGGAAATCGACCGAGGCCACCCATAAGCGCACGACTTCTGCACCCAGACGGCTCGAAATATCGACCGGATCCACGTCGTTTCCACGTGACTTCGACAGGGCTTGCCCCTTTTCGTCGAGAGTCCAGCCGGGAGTCACTACGCCACGGTACGGAGGCGTGCCGTGCGTCCCCATGGCGCAGAGCAGGGAAGACTGAAACCACCCGCGGTACTGGTCTCCGCCTTCGAGGTAGAGATCGGAGGGCCAAGGGAGGTCTGGCTCGGCGTCCCGGAGAGCGAGATAGCTCGCGCCCGATTCCAGCCAGACGTCGAAGATGTCGGTTTCCTTCTCAAATTTCGTGCCGCCACAGTGCGGACATTTTGTTCCCGCCGGAACCATCGTGTCGGACTCCGGTGTGAACCACGCATCGGCTCCGGAACGAGCAAACAGGTCCACGATCTGGGCATTCACAGCATGGTCGTTCAGCGGCTTGCCGCAGGCCTCGCACAAAAAGACGGCGATGGGGACTCCCCAAACGCGCTGCCGCGAGATGCACCAGTCAGGCCGCGTCTGAATCATGTTCGACAGACGCTCTTCGCCCCATGCCGGATCCCATTTCACCTTCTTGATCTCTTCGAGCGTGCGTGTGCGCAGCGTGTCGTTCTTCGACGCGCCGCCAGGCATGGGCGTTTCCATGGAAATGAACCACTGCTCAGTGGCGCGGAAGATTACAGGATTGTGGCATCGCCAGCAGTGCGGATAGGTGTGCTCGATCTTGTCCGAGTGCAGTAGGGCACCGCGATTCCGCAACAGTTCGATGATCAGCGGATTCGCCTTGAACACGTACTGGCCGTTGTATTCTGGCAGTCCGTTGCGCAGGATGCCTTTTTCGTCGACGTTGCTGGTAGCGTCGAGGCCGTATTTCATTCCTGTGATGAAGTCCTCGGCGCCGTGCGACGGGGCCGTATGGACTACGCCAGTGCCCGTGTCCATGGTGACGTAGTCAGCGAGCACGGCAAGAATCTTGCGATCAAGGAACGGATGCTGGAAGTTCAGCCGCTCCAGTTTCAGGCCGGGAAACTGAGCGAGCGCGCGCGCGCCAACCAGGTTGCACTTCTCCATAACATCGGCGGCAAGCTTGGAGGCGACGATATACACTTCGCCCCCGGATTCCAGAGCGACATACTCTTCGTCGGGATGAAACGCGACCGCCATTGAACCGGGCAGCGTCCACGGAGTCGTGGTCCAGATGATCGTGGAAACCTTTTTTCCTGCGAGCGCGGCGTCAATCTTCGCCGGATCGTCGAGCAACCCATATTTCACCCACACCGTGCTGCTGGTGTGGTTCTCGTATTCGACTTCGGCCTCGGCCAGCGCGGTCTCATCGTGCATGCACCAGTAAACGGCGCGCAGGCCTTTGTAGACGAATCCGTTTTCGTAAAAAGAAAAGAAAGTTTTCAG
>CAZILJ010000297.1:0-7056 GCA_964539915.1 uncultured Acidobacteriaceae bacterium
TGGAATGTCCTTGACAGTAGCAGCTTGAATTCCAGTTCGTGATCGTGGTCCCGGCGGGCATTAGCATTCGGGACGGCGTAGTCCCCTTCAACGTCATGTCCTTCCACTTCCTTCAGAATCTTGTCGGCGCCGCTGATTTGCTCGTATTCGATGTAGAGCACGGGATTCACGAAATGCTCGCGCTGCAAAAGACGAAAACGATTCTCCCAGCGGAACCCGGTAAAGATTGTGCTGTCGTTGAACGTGGTTTGGGCGTCGAGATAGGTCTCGGTGGTCCACCAGGCCTTCACGCCGTACTCGAATTCGCCCCAGAAGGCGTGGAAGTCGTTGCCTGCGCGCTGGGTGCCGAAGGTGGAAAAATACTCGACTTCGAGATTGCCGGGCTCCTCCAGACAGTGGGCGTAGGTCACGAGGTAGGGACTCTCTTGAGCGAGAGACGGAGAAGCGAGGGCGGCGAGCACAAGCGCAAGCAGGCTAAATGAAAATACCCGGCGAACAATGGGCCGCTGCGCCGAGCGAGGTGAGTAGGGTCGCCACCCACGGAACGAAGATAGGATTTGAAACCTTCTGGACTTCAAGCGGAGTCCTCGATTTTTTCCCAGTACGAATCTCCAGATGCGATCGAGTCGCAAGTAAGGGCAGGCTCCAGCAAGAGCCCCCGGCCCAGTACTACGACTGCTAGTTGCAACCCAGTCGCATCTAAGTTACATTCATCATACTGCGGGAACAGATCCGCGGGGGTCAAGCTGCGGCAAAAGAATTCGTCGCACTCAGATTGCGACTAGTTGCGACAATCGAGGTACCTTCATGCCACTTCCCCAGACAGAAATACCGGGCCGCTTGCAGGCCCATTTCGCCGAGCGTGGAATCCGCATAACGCAGCAGCGGCGCGCCATCTTAAGGGTCATCGAAACGGCCAGCAAGCATTTGGATGCGAGCCAGATCTTGCGCAAGGCGCAGAGAATCGATGCCAGCGTCGACCGCAGCACCGTGTACCGGACTCTTCGACTGCTGAAGCGCCAGGGCTTGATCGACGAACTCGACTTGATGCACATCAATGGCGAGGGACACTACTACGAGCGCAAACTGGGGCGTGACCATATCCACATGGCCTGCCTGCGCTGCGGCAAAATCACGGAATTTGTGAGTGACAGTTTTGAAAAGCTCAAACAGCAAGTGGAGAAGGACTGCCGTTTCCGGGTTCTGATTTCGAGGCTGGAGATTGGCGGCTATTGCGCGGCTTGCCGGGCTTCACAGAAGACGATTGGTGGGTAACCATGGAAGGTGGAGACTCTCGGTGGGAAGCGCTGCAGGGCGACCGGAGGCTTCAGCCCGTCGGCGGAAGACCACCAATCTCCTGGGCTCGAAGAACTGAAAGCCCGGCTTGGTTCTGAGAGAGAAGATCACTTCGTCGTGGGCGCATTTGAGAACGGCCTTCTGGGATGGCTGGCTTCTATCGCGAGAAGGGGCTGAAGTCCCCTGATAAAGGGATGGGTTTGGGGCGTGTACATGACACCCGGGAAAGGCCGCGAGGTTGGCCGGAGCATCCTGCAAACCCTGTTGTAGCCTGGCGCTAAGCTAGAGGGCATTGAGCAGAGATTGCTCTCGCTGGCGGCGACCGAAACAGCCGCCATTGTTTTGTACCGCTCCCTCGGGTTTCAGTTATTCGGCTGCAAGCCACGAGCCTTGCGGGTTGGCGATCGGTTTATCGACGAGCAATACCGGGTGATGCGCGTGAGACACCCGCATCTCAGCTAAGTCCGAAGGTTGGGGCGGCGACCACAAAAGGAAAAAGCGCCCTCGACTTTGCAGTCTTGGACGCCTCGGCAGCCCTCCCCCAGAACTGCCAACCACGAAATGGAGTTTAGGGTCCTAGTCACTTCGTGTAAACGTCACTTTGGTAATGAAATTAGCGCAGAGCTAAGGTGAGGCTGACCGAAGTAACGATAGGGATAAGCGGGAACGAGGACCGTATTACTGTTTCTGCCAGTTTTGGCCGCCGTCGGTGGTGATCCAGATTTCGGCCGTAGAGGTCGCTACCTTCCCGTGTTGGTCGGAGAATTCAAGGCTGACGATATCCCCGGTGAGCATCGCATCGGCCGAGGCCGGCACGATGCGAGTCCAGTGATTGCCAGCGTCGAGCGAATGATAGAGTCCGGAACCACCTGCCCAGATGTCTGCACCAGCCGCGGCGACGGCACGGAAGGCCGCGGACGCAGCTTCCCGCTTAAGATCCTGGCGGGCGTCCTTGTTCTTACTGGCGCGCGCAGCGTTCGCGGATATTTCGAGGCTGGTCCCGACAACCGAAGCAAGATTGGCGTTCACATCCACATCTTGCCAAGTGTTGCCCTGGTCGAAGGAGCGCTGTAAACGGCCGGCGGAGCTGATGGTCCAGCGCGGGATCGATCGTGACGAAGTTGCCACTGGGCCACCGATCGTTCCAGAGGGGGCGGGCCCGCTGGCACTGACCGCTGGAGCGCTACCGCTCGTTACCTGCGCCGGCAAGCTCTGAACTTGAAGCGAATCCAGACTCTGGGTTTGCGCAGTCGTCTGGGCGGTCTGCACTTCTACAGTCTCCGAGGCGCGGGGCACCTCCATGTTCGCGGATGGGTCACCTGCCGCCTGCTGTTTCGGCGGCGATGACGCCGAGGGAGCCTGATTCTGCAACTGATTTTGAACCGTGTTTTGCTGCCATTGATTCGACACTCGGGGACCATGAGCTAATTGCCCGATGCGTGAACCTGCATCGCGACCCGTACTTGCCGGCGGAAGCGGCCCCAATGCCTGGAATCGATCCGCCCGAAGCGTACTCTTCTTCTCGTCACGTTCTTTCTCTTTGTCCCGGAAGCTCGAAACTGGAGCGACACGAGAATCGACAAAAGCGGACGGCGGAGGCGCCGGTATCTTTTCAGATTTGCTCGGTGCCGCCCAAGCTTTGGACTTGGCGACGCGGGCGGAAGCGTAATCGTCCTTCGATGTCTGCTGTGCGGCCGCCTCCCTAGCCCCTTTGGCGGCAATTTCAGAGCGGGCAGGTGCGCTTGCGGCCATATTCTGCGTTCTGCCCCGCTGATATTGCACGATTCCGAGTGAAGCAATGGCCACGACTCCGACCGCCACAAATGCCCAACGGAGGGCGGGCCAGGTCAGCCATCCGCTGCTGGATCGGTTGGCGACCGCTTCCACTGGTTCGGTTTGAGGCAAAGCCAGGGCCACGATGTCGCGGCAATCGCCGCACCGGGCCAAGTGCTCGAGCACGACGCCTTGTTCGCGTTTGGGCAGAGACCGTTCCGCGAAGGCGGTCAGAACGTCTGCGTCGGGATGATCGACGGCGGGCGTTGCGGCCCGCAGGCGCTCGCGCACGATTTTGGGGAGGTTTTGCATCTCAGCTTCTAGCTCTTAGCTTCTTTGCTTCTTTCAGCATAACCGCTTCATTTACGCGTTCACCCGAGGCGCGGGCTTTCCTTGCGCACCCTAACCTGGACCTTCCCGCACTCTGGCTTCTACGCTCTTCTCAGAGAACGCCGGAGCAGGCGATTCTTGCGCCAGACTGCGGCGAATATCCAGCTGCAGGTCGCGGACGTCCACTTCCAAGGCTTCTTCCGCCTGGCGGCGCGACATACCGCGGCGCCCCAGGGCCGCCACGATCTGCTTTCGCAAAGACTTAGCCAGCTTGTCGATCTTGCGGCTGATGGTCGATTCGTGCACGCCCAGCATGCGGGCGATCTCGGCTAGGGTTCGGCCGTCGAGATAGTACGCGCTTAAAACCACGCGGTCCTCACTGGAAAGAACGGTGAGGGCCTTGTCGGTGGCTTCGGCCAGACGCTGGTCGGCGGCCGGGAGCGGCTCAGGCTCGGGAGCACGAAATTGGACACCTTCCTCGGATTCTTCGTCGAGGCTCACCAATCGCTTCGTACGGCGGTAGCGATTGACATATTCCTGGGACAAAACGGTACGCAGCCAACCCTCGAGCGACCCGCGGCCGGTATAGGAAGCGAGTTTGGAGACCCGTTTTCCCTCGCGCGTGTTGGTGCCATAAAGATCGGCGTAGAGAGTGTCGGCCAGTTCGCGGGCGGCGGAGTCTTCGCGCGCGATGCGGAGGGCGGAGAGATAAAGCTTTTCGCGGTAGCGCGTCAGGAAGATTTCCCAAGCGGAATTTTCGCCGGCGGCGCAGGCGCGGGCGAGCGCGAGTTCGTCGACCCGCAGAGTTAGAAGGAATGTGCGGATTTCACTACCGGATGTAGCCGCCGTAGCGTGTTTTGCGCCCACCTCGCAAAGAATCGCTGCAAAGGATTCGCGGGCGAGGCCGACTTTGTCGCATCCGCTCTTGGCATAGAGGTCTGCCAGCACGTCATTCACGACGGCTTCGACGGCGGAGTTTTGTTTTGTCGAACTCATGGCGCGATCGCCGTCGTTAACCCGATGCCCGCGCCGCGTTGCAATCGCTGCACGGGCAGATTTCACGCAGGAACTTCCACGAATAGAGTCCGAGGTCGTGGTCATCGTTCCAGGAAAATTTGATGGCGTACTTGCCCACTCCTTCCGCAGAAAGGGGTTTGGCGTGGGGCTTGAAAATCAGCAGCGCGCCCGGCTTAGCCGCGGCGGGATCGCCAGGGCGCCGCCCCGCCTTGCCGCGCTCGTCTTCGCACATGGCGCACGGGCAGGCGTCGCGCAGGTAAACGAAGTTGTAGTGCGAAACGTGGCCATCGTTCCACTCGATATCCACACCGGTGCCGGTGGTCAGATTTACCTTCACCGACTTCGGGTCAGTGGCCCCGGTGGCGGCTTGAAGCGGGGACTGCATGGGATAAGTATCGCACAGCCTCTGCGTCAGTCGATCAACAAGCGCGACCAGGATCGCAACCCTGCCCGAGGGGGCCAGCGTACGATCCGGAGGGCGAGCAATTATGCCTCAACTCATTCCTGCGTTCTGCGCGACTGGCTCGAAGCAATGCGACGGTATTCGCCGGGCGTAGTGGCCGGAGTCGGACTGTACATTCCATTGGCTGGGTTCGGTTCTTTCAATCTGCTGCAACAGAAGTTGATACCTTGGGCGGTGGCGCTGGGGTGTTTCGGAATCGGCAGCTTTTCCCACTACCAGGTGTTCTGGTTGCGACACCACAGGGGCCGAGCCAAAATGACGGTTTCCCAATCGCAGCCGGGCTCCCGTCCGTTAAACTTTCCGAATTGTCGCTGCGCCATTGCTGATCCGGGCAAGTTCCTGTAAAATTTAGGTTTGCCCAACAAGCTGTGAATTCTTCGGGAGTCGTCAATGGCACAACAATGTGATATCTGCGGCAAAAAGCCGCAAGCGGGAAACCGCATCAGCCACGCGCACAATGTCACCAAGCGCCGCTGGAACATCAACCTGCGGCCGGTCCATGCTCGCGTCGGCGCGGCCACCAAGCGCATGCGCGTCTGCACCTCCTGCTTGCGCAGCGGCAAAGTCGTCAAAGCGTAGATCTTCCACCGCCAGGATCGCACAGGTTCATCTTTCGATCGCCACTTTCGATTGGCAGTCGCCGCCCGTCTGCTCTTGTCCGGCTGGTAGAAAGTCCCGGCGCCCACTGCCTGCTGAGCAGTGGACTCACTTCGCCGACGGCGAAACCCTCAGCAACTGCACGTCGAAGATGAGCGTAGCGTTCTGCGGAATCTCCGGCGGATGGCCGTCTGCTCCATAGGCCAGTTCAGGGGGGATTCGCAGCTGGCGCTTGCCCCCCACCTTCATACCGGTAACCCCTTCGTCCCATCCCTTGATGACTTCGCCGTTACCGATCGTAAAGTCGAAGGGTTGGTGGGCGTCGACGGAGCTATCGAATTTCTTGCCCGTGGTGAGCCATCCGGTGTAGTGGACCTTCACATGGCTGCCGTCCTGGGCAGCTTCGCCGGTACCGACCTTGATGTCCCAGTACTCGAGCCCCAAGTCGGTCTTGATGCCGTCCCCGGTAACCTTGGTGGGAGCCTTCGTGTTGGGGACGGTTTGAATGCGTCCGTGGGTGGGTGTTTGGGCGTATAGGGCAGTCACGATAAGAGCGACGATTGCGGTCAGGACTAAATTCTTCGTCATGCGGACCTCCAATAAGTCTCAACCACAAGGACAGGGAGGAACCGAGGGCCCGCTGCTCCTCGGTGCTCCGCCGTGTCCTCTGTGGTTAGGGTTCCTGCTTCGCCAGGGCGATCACGTCGATTTCCACCAGGACATCCTTCGGCAAGCGAGCGACCTCCACGGTCGTGCGCGCGGGTGGCGCCGTGCTGAAGTATTTGCCGTAAACCTCGTTCATGGCGGCAAAGTCGCCGATGTTCTTCAAGAAAACGCCGCAGCGGACCACCCTGCCCAAGCCGCTCTCAGCCGCCTCCAGAATCTCCGAGAGATTCCGCAAGACGCGGTCCGTCTGTGCTTTAACGTCGCCGACGATAACCTGTTGGGTCGCGGGATCGATGGCGACTTGTCCCGAGACGAAGACAAATCCGTTCGCTCGAATGGCTTGCGAGTAAGGGCCGACGGCTTGAGGGGCGTCTTTTGTAAAAACAACTTCGCGCATAGGGACAGTTCCCGATTCCCAGAAAAAATTGAACCACGAGGGCACAGAGTATCACAGAGGGAAAGCTGAGATTGGCGCGTATCAGTGGCATGCAGCGGAAGACGCTTTGGGAGTCTTCACCGAGAACTGAGAACTGGGAACTGAGAACCGGTTCTAGATTTTTTGCAGTCTCTGCACTTCGTGCACCCCGGGGATTTTTCTTAGACCGGCGATCATCTGCTCCAGGTGCTTCAGGTCGGCGATATCGAGGACGACTTCGACGCTGGCCTGGCTGTTGGAAGTATGTGCAGTAATGTTGCGGATGTTGCTCTTGGCGTCACCGATCACTCCCGTAATGCTCTTCAGCATCCCGAAGCGGTCGTCGCAGAACACTGTCAGCTTCACCGGATAAGCCGTCGGCGCAGTTTCATCGCGGGCCCATTCCACATCGATGCGGCGCTCCGGTTCGTACATCAGATTCGTCACGTTCGGGCAGTGAATCGAGTGCACCGCCACTCCTTTGCCACGCGTAATGTAG
>CAZILJ010000298.1:0-2331 GCA_964539915.1 uncultured Acidobacteriaceae bacterium
ACCCTCAACGAGGGGTCGCTTTATGTGGATCATCACTTCACCAAGCGTTTCGACGGTTTTGCCGGAATTGCGTATTCCTACGTGAGCGGCGGTCTGGCCATCGCCATTCCTCATGGCCCCGGCGTCCCCTATAACTCGAACAACAACTTTGCTCCCGTAGTCGGTGGTCGTTTCACCTTCTGATCGCTTCCGCGGCGGGCTCAGTCGAGAGCCCACATGGGTACCTGAAGCGCGCGATCGGCGGTGCGAACTTCGACCACGCCGCACGTGCGTAGCTGGAGTCGCGGCGCGCCGGTTGCCGGGTGCACGACTTAAAAGTGGGCAAAATCACGCTCGTCAAGCCTCCCAGTAGTTACCGACAACTCCGAAATGTGGAAAAGTCAGCCCAGACTTCCTCGAACACCGTTTCTGGCCGGGAGACGGAGCCCTGAAGGGGTAAACAGTCTAGAGCCTCGTTTGGCCTCCCTCTTCGGACGGTGGTTGCCCACCGCGCGCGATGAGCATTGCCTTTCGCTCCCGACTATGGTCTCTCGAAGAAGCCAACGAAGTTCTGTTGCAGGTATGGCGCACGAGGTCCCGAAGGTGTAGGATTCTTTTGTCTTTTTGGAAAGTGATCGACTTGACGGCCTTATCGTGGCGAAAGCTTCAGGCAAACCCGGGAACCATTCAACGTGTTTCTCGGAGCCGTGCCGAAGGCATAAAGGCACCGCGCCCTCCGGGCTGCGTTCCCGGCAAGCAACGAGGAGGAGCCTTGTCACTCGGTGTGCCGCCATTCATCCCTCCATCTGCTAAGCTGCCTCTCCAAATCCCGTTGTCTCTGCATCTGTGCCTCACGCCAAGACTCTCGCAAGAACAACAACCAGAACACCACGGCCTGTCCAAATATGACCACCCAGGAGCAACGGCCACGAGTAAGGGGATCTTATGAACTTTTCCGACACGATAGGATCGGTGCTGAAAAGCAAAGATGAGAGCAAGGTTCTGTGGGTTACGCCCGATCAGTCGGTCTACGACGCGATTGAGAAGATGGCCCAACACGGCATCGGGGCGTTGCTGGTCATTTCCAATCACAAACTGGTCGGCATTCTGTCGGAGCGGGACTACGCCCGAAAAGTAATCCTGATGGGCCATTCCTCGAAGGAAACCCAGGTCAGTAAGATCATGACCAGCCCGGTGGTGTTCGTGAGTCCGCAGCACAGCATAGACGAGTGTATGGCCATCATGACCAACCACCGTTTTCGCCATCTCCCGGTCATGGAGAATGACAACGTGGTGGGAGTAGTCTCGATTGGCGACCTGGTGAAATGGATCATCTCTGGTCAGGCGCAAACCATTCAAGAGTTGGAAGGCTACATTACGGGAGCGTATCCCGGCTAGGAGATTGCTATGAAGCGAACTTTTGGGGCCTTCGGCATCGGCGGCGCGGCGGGACTGGGCGTCGCTACCCCGCGACATCTTCGCGAAAATATTAAGTCGCCGTGGCTTGCATCTGAACGCTTATAACCCCTACCAATCGATCATTCGGGGTGGCCACACTTTTCTTACGACCCGCACCGGTCCGGAGAAGGTCACCAACATTGGGGATTGCCTTGATCTGCTGATCCCGCTCAACCATGACGCCATCGGTTGCCACCTCAGACTGCTCAGCGCAGGCGCTGCCTGTGTCTCTAACGCTGACACGATCAAACCAGGAGTCGCGGCTGAGGGCGCTGGACTCTGCCCGCTTCCGGTCTCCAAGCTGGCTGACATCAGCCGGAACCAGGTGGCCCAGAACACGCTTGCGTTGGCGCTGGTCTCAGCATGATGGGCATCGACTTCCAGGCACTGGAGGAGGTTCTCAGCGAGCAGTTCAAGAATTTTATTGCGCCTACCCAATGAGTCCTTCGACCAGAGTTCTGCACTGGATGGGGGCCCACGCCTGCAAGGCCGGCATCATGGTCCGTAGGTGGAAGATGAAATTGGAGTGGTGAACCTGGCGATCGATGCGGCTCACGCGGGGCACCCTCGAAAGTTGATGAGGGGCGGCCCGGGCTTTGCCCCGGCCGGACGGCCGAGTCGGCCGTCGCCACATGAGTACCGGTCCGGCCTAGCCTAGAGAGAACGATGCAAGCAACGTCTCAAAGAGATGCATACCAGAAGACTACTGGATCAGCTTGGCTACGCTGGGATGTTGGGCTATGCCTAGGGCCCAGTTTACTAGTTCGATGAAGCGGTTGGGCATGATGCCGATGTAAAGCGTGGCCAGGGCGCTGATACTTACAGCGGCGCGCATGGAGAGGCTGACGGGAAGTCTTTCTTCTCCCTTTTCGACCTGGCCCATGAACATGGCGT
>CAZILJ010000299.1:0-2785 GCA_964539915.1 uncultured Acidobacteriaceae bacterium
CGACAATCTCGATCTGGTCAAGGACTTTGCGCAGAGCGGGGCTGTTGCCCACGATATCCTCGAAGTTGTATTCCGCGGATTTCGGATTCGAGATACAAGCGCTCGTCTTCCAGGCGATTTCTCGAGGCGCTGAGTCGTCCATACGCGAGCGCGTTGTCCAAAGCCAGCGAGATTTGTGCGCTGATTTGAGACAGAAGGTCGAGATCTTCCTGTCCGAAGTTGTCAGGGCGTCTACTCCCCAGGCCAATACGTCCAAGTGGTCCGTTCGAGGTCCCGAGGGGAATAAGCGCCAAGGCGGCGATCGATTCGGCCTTCAGCGGTTCGAGAACTGCCGACGGAAGCTTTTCGATCTCCTCTTGCGACCAGATCTCAGGAGTGCGGCTACGTATCTTCTCCAGATCCTGCTCGGTGACTTTACGGGCAGGGATCTCCGCAAGAAAGCCCTGGCCGCCTGGGAAATCGAGAACCGCGCATTCGAGCTGGTTGGTCTGTTTATCGATGAGCCAGAAACCAGTGAAGTCATTCCCAAAGTACTTGCGAATCGATGCTGAAGCGGAACGGAACAGCTCATTGGTGTCCAACTGCGTCACTACCTGATTGTTGATTTCGAGCAGCAGACGAAGGCGATCGCGCTCCTGCGCTAACTGCTGCTGATACAACTCTGCAGCATCGGTTGCCAGTGCGCTCTCTAGCGCGACGGCAACGTGCGACGAAACAGAGGTCATAAGTTCCACGTCTTCGGGGCCAAATTGCCCCGTATGGGCAGTCGCAAATGTCAAAGTCCCGAGCTTCTTGCCGGATATCGAGATTGGAAATATGTACGCGCTATGCGGGCTCGGAAGCTTCGCTCGCGATGCCAGTTGGGGAATCCTTGAAAGCTCGGCCTCGAGGTCAGGAATGTATACGGGGTTTTGTTCGTCGATTGCTCTTCCCAGAGCACTTCCCGCATGCGGAATCTCAGTGCCTATTTCGACATGAAGAGCTTCCAAACTTCGATCAAATGCGATGAGCCGGACCGAGTTCCCGTCGTCGGACAGGAGGGAAAGACTAACCGAGTCGAACGCGACAACGCTGGACAATAAACGGCGCAAACTCCGCAGGACAGCTTTCAAGTTGGGCTGGGATGCGATGGCGCCGGACACTTCGAGCAAGGTCCGATACCTGCCATCTGCTGCGCTTCTTGCTTCCATCTCACCCACCGGCATGCTCCTACGCTAGCCTACGGCGGATGACACCCAAAGACTGCGAGCGCCGGAGGAGAACCCGATGTAGGGCGATCGCTCCGATGCCACAAATCGAACCTAGTTGTCGAGAAACGACATAGATACTCAAGTTCGCAGGCGTCACCAAATATATATATTAATTGCAAAACACCGTTTGGGACTGGCCGCAGCGTCCGGATGAACGACCTGATCATCTGGAAACATACTGGGTAGCTTTCGGAAAAGATCGAACTCCGGCCTTCTCTTCGGCGACATGACGGATGCCAGGCCAGGGAAAGTGACCGCCGTGAAACAGTCCTCCTCATCCTTTGATAGCATGCCCAGAACCTTCACCCGCGTCTCTGGGCCTGCAGCGGATCGAGGTCATAGATGAATTGGCCTCGCGGCCGCTCAAAGAGCAGAACAGGATGATGCGGGAGATCGCCAATCCGGCACATCGACTGATTCCCCGCGGTTTTGAAAGACTTCGCTGCGATCGTGGGGACTATGGGCATGATTTCAGGCTTGCCCAATATGGCGTCGCAATCGCGCCGAGCAAGATGGGATCGCCGGGCGCGATATTCCGGACTGTGCTCGGGAACTTTATGCTTCGTAGTCGGCAGAGATTGAGGATCGCCGCTTCGAAATTCTAAGCAGCGATCGGTGTCAGCCTACCATACCTGCATCGGCGCAGGTTCACCGCGCTCCGCCTTGACCGGCCCAAATGTGAATGTTAGCTTCGGTTCCATCAGTGACGCTCCGAGGACAAACACTCTGAACCGGGAAGGGAATCCGTCTCAATCCGTCGGCATTGGGCGACGCGAGTTTCTTGTCCGCTTTTGTGAGGGCGCAGGGGTGACGCTGATGCCCACAAGTTTGTGGGGCCTCCCGTTTTCCAGTTTCAGCGCTTTCGCCCCTCGGGTTGAACCCAACGCTAATTTGGAGTTCCACCTCGAACCTCACTATCGCTCTGAGCGACCGCTCGATGCCACGATGTTGAAGGTGAAGCCGGGCCTCGACGATTTCATCACGGAAAAGTATGCCGAGCAGATCGCAACCATTCTTGCGGGCTGGAGTGCCAGCATGTTGCAGTCTCCGCGGCAAGTGCAGCCCATTGCCAATGTTCTCGCGGCCCAATTTTCCGGATCGTCTCTCCGGCCCAGAGAGTCACGGGTCGTGCGTTCCAGTTCGGTGCTTCAAATACGTCAGAACACATTCGCTCCTCAACTAACGCGTAGTCGTGACGGCTTTGTTCGAGAGTGGGAGGCCACATTGAGCGCTTTCTCCAGCATCGTGACGGCTGAGTTTCAGATCACGGACATTGACGCGCCGGATGCCGACGCTTCCCCACCTCGACAACTGCCTCAAAGCCTGCAGACCCGCATTCGCTATGAAATCGTGGGCACAGGCGCCGGGTTCTATCGCGAACAACGCATCGGCACGTGGGATTTGATATGGGAGTCGTCGCCGTCCGGCGAGTTGCGTGTCCGCGGCTGGCGAGCCATCGCCGAAACTCAAGCGCGTTCCCATTCGGCCGTTTATGTCGATATCACGTCTGCCGCGCTGGGCAGGAACTCTTCCTA
>CAZILJ010000300.1:0-8064 GCA_964539915.1 uncultured Acidobacteriaceae bacterium
TACCGGCTCCGCAAGCACGCGACCGGTCGCAGCTAAAAGGTCTACGGATTCCGTTGCGCCGGGCCGAAGGAGCGCAGCTTGCTGTTCAACCACGCGACGAGCGTCTTCAAAGGTCAAGACAGTGGAACTTGCGGGTAGGACGGACATGATAGAGATGATACGACCGAAATCCGCAGATAAGCTTGACCTGGAATGTCCAAGGAATCGGGCGGCGGTTCCCTGCGTTGAGTTTGGCGGGAACAGGTGTACACTCTTCGACAGCATTCGAGTCCCCGCTCGTGGGATGGGTCCCGAGGGGCGCCCCTGCCTTCCCCAACGATTGCTGGCGTCTTATGAGGAGTTCTCCAGAAACCACGCGCTTGGTCACAGCTGGCGCCCCGTCGAAAGACTTTTGCCTTGTCCGCAACCTGTGTTCCTGTTTTCTGGCGTTGGCTCTTTGGTTTTTCCTGGGCCCATCGCCGCTGCTTGCGCAAAATGAATCTCAGCAGGCGCCGGGCTCTAGTCCTGCCGCCCAGACGGAAACTAAGCAGAACACGACGGAGCTCGCGGCTCATGACGAGCCCACGACATTCAAAGTAAACGTCAGGCTGGTGCTGGTACGAGCAGTGGTCCGCGACTCCCAGGGAAATCCTGTCGGAAATCTTCACAAAGAGGACTTTCAGGTGTTCGACAAGGGCAAGTTGCAGGTCATCAGCCAGTTCGAAGTTGAACAACCTGGAACGCTGATGGCGAATGCTCGACAGAGGTCCGAAGAAAATACCGCCGATGTTTCACCGGACGGCCCGCCGTCAAACGCTGCACGCGGGCCGGATGCGCCTGAGCACTTCATCGTCTACCTGTTCGACGATGTGCATCTGGCATTTGGCGATCTGGCACAGGTGCGGCAGGCTGCGGAACGTCATTTCGCCACGTTGCGGCCCACCGATCGCGCCGCCATTTTCACTACCTCCGGCCGCACCATCTTCGACTATACCGATGATCGCGCCGAACTTCACAAGGCTTTGCTGCGGCTTCAACCACAGCCCATCGCAGGCCATTTTTCGAACCAATGCCCGGACATCAGTTACTACCAGGCGGATCAGATCATCAACAAAAACGATCCGCAAGCTCTGCTGGTTGCGGTTCAGGAGGCGACGTCGTGCCAAGTCAATCCTCAGGGCGCGCCAGTCCTCGACCCAACTCCGATGGTTCAAGCCGTGAGTTCGGAAGTATTAAGCTCCGGCGAGCACGAAAGTCGCATCTCTCTCGGCGTTCTAAAGGATGTGGTCCACAGCCTTGCAAGAATGCCCGGCCAGCGGAGCATCGTCTTGATTTCTCCTGGTTTCATCACGCCAAGAATGGAGTTCGACTATAACGAGATCATCGACCTCGCGGTTCGTGCCCAAGTCATCATAAATACGCTGGACGCTCGCGGTTTGTATGTAGTCCTGCCGGGCGGAGATATCGGCAATAACCCGCTCCATCCTCCACCACCGGCGAAAGGCCTGATCGACATAGCGGCCGCTTCTGCACAGGACGAACTGCTTGGAATTCTGGCAGACAGCACGGGCGGGGTTTTCTTTCACAATAGCAACGACCTCGACGACGGTTTGCGGCGTGTTGCGCAGACGCCCGAATATTCCTACGTGCTGGCATTTGTTCCGCAAAATCTGAAGCCCGACGGCAGCTATCACGGCCTGAAGGTTACGGTGAAAAACCCGCCGAAGCTCAACGTTCAAGCCCGCCGCGGCTATTACGCACCGAAGAACTTCGCCGACCCAGCACAACAAGCCAAACAGGAAATCGAAGAAGCAATGTTCTCGCAGGAAGAGGTGCATAATCTCCCGGTGCAATTGCACACACAATATTTCAAGGCCAGCGACCAAGATGCCAAGCTCATCGTGCTCGCACACGTTGACGTTAAGCTTCTACACTTCAAGAAACTCGAGGGCAGAAACGATAACGTTTTGACATGCGTCTCCGGCTTATTTAATCGCAATGGCAATTTCCTCCAGGCAACGGAGAAGACGGTTACGATGCACTGGAAAGATGACACTCTGGAACATAGGCTGGGCTCGGGCATCACCCTCAAGACGAGTTTTGACGTGAAGCCGGGAAGCTATTTGGTCCGGTTGGTGGTAAGGGACAAGGAAGGTCAATTGATGTCCGCTGAAAATGGGACCATTGAAATTCGTTAGTCACGATTCGTTCGTCAGAAACATTGGAGGTAAGTATGCGCAGTCGCCGGCTGGCTCTTCTGATTGTCACTATTTGCGTGGCTAGTTGCTGGGCGTTGTTGCGGCTTGGCTCGGACAGGAACGTGGCGCACGCCTGGCAGTCGACCCAGGACGATACCGGAAATCCAGCGGTGTTCCATGCAGAAACGCGCCTGGTTCTCGTCGATACCGTGGTGACTGACAAGAAAGGCAACTACGTTCGGGATCTTGCGCAGAAGGACTTCAAGGTTTGGGAGGATGGCAAGGAACAACCGGTGACTAGTTTCTCCTATGAAGAAAGCGCCGGTTCTCCCACCAACGCTCGGCCGCACTACATGGTTCTATTCTTCGACAACTCGACCATGGACGTGGGGGATCAAGCTCAAGCCCGGGCTGCGGCAGCAAAATTCATTGACGCAAACGCCGGGCCCGACCGGTTGATCGCGATCGCCGAATTTGGCGGCACCGTCCACATCTCGCAGAACTTTACTGCCGACGCCGGCCGCCTGAAGCAAGTGGTGATGGGGTTAAAGACTTCAACGGTTTCTCCCAACGGAGATTCCTCCGCGACGGTGGCTTCGATCGCGCCTCCTTCGATCGGGCCCTCGTTGAGCAACGCGGAAGCAGACTTCGGCGTGCGCAGTGTGCTTCTCGCTTTGCGAAGCTTGGCGAAGAGCATGTCCAGCATACCGGGGCGCAAGACTCTGGTCATGCTGACCTCCGGCTTTCCGCTGAATCCGGAATATCAATCAGAACTGACCGCAGTCGTCGATACCTGCAATAAATCAAACGTTGCCATCTATCCCATCGACGTTCGTGGACTGGTGGTTCCAACGATGTCGGGGCCGCATGGCCGTTTGGCGCTGCCTTCCATCCGCCCCGAGCCAGCGTCGGTCATCCCGGTATCATTTCGCTATCCGAGCACGCAATCTCAAGCTCCACTGCTTCGACTGGCTGCGTTTGCGGAACCACCTGCGCTGCTTCCCCCGCAACATGCTGGCGGTGGCGGTGGCGGCGGAACTGGAGGCGGTCACGGCGGTGCCGGCGGTGGTGGTGGGAGCACGGGCGGCGGTGGGACCACCGGCGGCGGTGGGACCAAAGGCGGTGGTGGCACCAAAGGCGGTGGTGGCACTACCGGAAGCGGTGGTGGTCACGCGCCGACCGGCGGTGGTGGAACCGTTGGCAGGACAGGCGGAACCGCAACTGGGAGCAATACGAACTTATACAATCCGTACTCTCAACCCAGGTCAATCGTTCCTCAATTTCCACCCAGTGCGAACGACAACCAACAAGTTCTGTATCAACTCGCTGACGGAACCGGCGGGTTTGTCATCATCAACACCAATGACTTGCTGGGCGGCCTCGACCGGATCGCTAAAGATCAAAACCAGTATTATCTTCTCGGTTACAAGCCCGGAGCTTCAGAAGAGGGAAGCTGCCACACCCTGAAAGTCAAAGTAGATCGCGGAGGTACTAGCGTCCGCGCACGAAGCGGCTATTGCAATGCCAGGCCTGCCGATCTTTTGGCGGGTAATCCGATCGAGAAGGATCTTGAGACTCGCGCTTCGGGCGAGATGAAGGGCAACGTTACCGCTTTAATGCAAGCGCCATTCTTCTACACCTCGCCGAACACAGCTCAGGTCCATCTTGCGGTTGAGATTCCTGCCAAGGCACTCAAGTTTGAAAAGGTGAAAGGCAAGCAGCATGCAAGCATCAACATATTAGGCATCGCGTACAAGCCGGACAATTCGATTGCTGCCCGGTTCAGCGATACCGCGAACGTTGACCTCGATGGGAAGAAGGAAGTAGAGGAATTCCAGAAGGAACCCTATCACTACGAAAACCAGTTTGAGGTCGCTTCCGGCGAATACAAACTGAAGCTGGTCTTCAGTTCCGGCAATGAAAGCTTCGGCAAGCTCGAGACGCCGCTGGCCATCGATGCCTACGGCGGTAAGGAATTCAGCATTAGCGGGCTGGCTCTCAGCAACAATATCCGCCGGGCATCGGACATCACTACGGGACTCGACAGCCAATTGCTGGAGGACAGGACGCCCTTGATGGTGCAAGGCATGCAAGTATCGCCGTCGGCGTCGAACCTATTCAAGAAGACTGACGCAGCTGGCCTGTACGCGGAGGTATACGAACCGCTTCTGAAGGGTCCCAATCCGCCAAAGGTTGCGTTCGAATTCAAGGTCGTGGAGCGAAAGAGCGGGCAGGAGAAATTCAGCCTGCGTCAAAGAATCGAACCGGGCAAAACCGGAGATCCGGTGATTCCGTTGGGACTTCAGTTGCCACTGGCGAAGCTCGATCCCGGTTCGTATCGGGTGGAATTGCGGGCAGGGGATTCGGTAGGCAACGCCAGCAAGACCCGTACTGCGGATTTCGACGTGGAATAGAACGTCACCCGCCCGTAACGTGATGAGATCGATGCCATCGCGGACCCGCCTTCTTCGAGGCGCGGGTGAGGCACCCCCGCTACTACCGCCAGCGGCGCCCGGGCGCGACGGTCAGCGGGCCAGTTCCTGGCCCAGGGTCGCGGGGTTGCTGGCGTAGGAGAGTCCGGTTTCGAGATCGATCAGACGGCCGTGGAGCAGCTGCGCAATTTCGCCGTCAAAATGCTGCATGCCTTCGGAGGCGCCGGCCTTCATGGCGTCGAGAAGGCTCTTGTTTTCTCGCTCCCCCTTTTCGACGCACTCGCGTGTGCGGGCATTCGCCTTGAGGATTTCAAAAGCGGGAATGCGGCCGCCACGATCTGCCTTCGACATGAGCCGTTGGCAGATGATGTATCGGAACGACTTGGCAAAACGTTCACGCACGGATTGCTGTTCGGCTTGCGAGAACGAACCTACAACGCGCTCCACGGTTTTCGAAGCGTCCATCGTGTTCAAACTCGAGAAGACAAGGTGACCTGTCTCGGCGGCTTCGAGCACGATTTCGATGGTTTCCCGGTCGCGCATCTCACCGACGAGAATTACTTTTGGAGCCTGCCGCATTGCGGAGCGCAAGGCGTGTGCAAAGCTCGGTGTATCGCTGTGCAGTTCCCGCTGATGAATTGTGGAGCATTTGTGATTGTGCAGGAACTCGATCGGATCTTCGATGGTGATGATGTGGTAATACTTCTCGCGGTTGATCGCATCGAGCAGCACCGCCAGCGTCGAAGATTTGCCGGATCCTGCGGGCCCGGTCACGAGCACAATTCCATCCCTAAGCTTGGTCACTTCTGACAACTGCTGCGGCATACGCAGGTAGGCAAAGTCTGGGATGGCGGTGGGAATAACGCGCATCACGACCGCACAACTGCCGCGCTGAATGAAAATGTTGACCCGGAAACGGGCCAAACCGGGCAGTCCGAAAGAAATGTCGCACGCACCATGTTCCCGAAGCGTAGTGATCGCCTGTTTATTGTCGCCAATCAAGTCTGCGGCGATGTGGCGGGTATCGTCAGGAGTAAGAAAGGTAAGCCCGGGCACCTGCACGGGAATCATCTGGCCATAGACCTGTACTTGCGGTGGCCGGCCAGGCGAAAAGATAAGGTCGCTGATCTTCTCCGCGGCGCGCAGCATCGCGCCCAGCAGAGCTGGAGTCGCTACCCTGCCGCTTCCAGAGAAACCCTCTAACGCTACGGAAATCGGAGCAATGCTTGGTGCTGCCATTCTTTTTCACACCCTCGGGAATCGCTTGCACCACAGAATTGGGATAGTTCACTGTACCGCGCCGAGGACCCGGTGCGAAGGGACAGCAAGGCCATAGTCTTTCGTAACTTTCATGCCGCCAAAGGCAAGAAAGGGCGGCTCTTGGAGCCGCCCCTTCTGTCTGCAAGTACATGTATCCAAAGACGATCTACTTCTTTGGCGCCTTCTTCTTGCCATAGGTGGTCTCGACCGAGGATCCGATGCTGGTGAGCATCTGCTTCGCGGCGTCAGCGTAGGTGCCGGTGGGCTGCAATTCTAGATATTTTTGGAATGCTTCGGCGGTTCCCGGCGGCGCGACCATTTTGTCGGCCTGGAGCGTGGCCTTCCCGATCATGTTCACGCCCTTCCAATAGTAGGCGTCGGCGCGGCTCGGATCGGCGGCAATTACCTTGTCGAAGGCTGCCAGGGCGTCATCGACCTTGCCGGCATTGGTCAGTACAGCACCCGTGTTGAAGTAGTACTGCCCGGCATTGGTCGGGTCGGCCGCGGCCGCGAGCTGATAGGTTTTGACCGCATCATCCACCTTGTTGGCCTTGGCAAAGGCTTCGGCCAAGTTGTTGTAGTAAGCAGCCAGATTCTTGCCGGCGTTGGGGTCTTTGTCGTTGGTAGCGGCCTTCTTGAGGTCGATTGCTTTCTGATAATCCTCGATGGCGGATGCGTAACGCTTCTGCTTTTCCGCCGGGTCGGTCTGCTTGGGCGCCGAGAGCCGATAGTAATCACCCAGCTTGAACCACAGCAGATCGCGGGTCCCGTCGACTTGGGTGGCCTCGTTGAGCGAGGCAATCGCAGTATCGAAGTCCCCAGCGTCAGCCGCCGTCTTCGCCGCATTCAATTTCTCATTGAGAGATTTGACGGTGTTGGTTTCCTTGGCCGCCTTGGCCTGCTGCTCCTGCATCTGTTTCAACTGCTCGGGAGAGAGACCTTGCCCTTTGGCGGCACTTTCCATTTCCTTCTTCACATCGAGATCCAGCGTGTTCTCATCGAGGGTAACCGTGAACCCTTTCACGTGGTCCAACTCTTTGCCGGCCTTCATTTCATCCGCGTTCTTGTAGAGGGTGACCAGATACTTGCCCGGCGAAACGCCCAGCGAAAAATATTCGCCCTTCTTGTTGGTTTTCAGTGAGTATTTTTGTCCGTTGTCCATGTTGGACCAAACGACAATTCCATCGGCAACGGGGTTGCCCTGGGCATCTTTGGCGGTGCCCTTGACCGTTCCCGAAGCTTGGGCAAAGACTGGAGGCACACACAGTCCGAGCGCCAGGATTACGAAAAGAAATGCGAAGTGCTTTTTCATATTGCCTCCCGGCAAATTTCAATTTTGCTGGCCGATCTCAAAAATCAATGTACGAATACCGACATCAAAATCCAGCTGCCACTGCGCGTCTACCGGGCCGCGTACGGAACTGGATCCTGCATTCCTGCCGTCTCGAAGGCGCGCCGCCGCAGCACACAACTATCGCAGATTCCGCAAGCCTCGTCCTGGCGGCTGTAACATGACCAAGTTAAATCGAAGGGCGCACCCAGTTCAAGGCCAAGGCGCACAATCTCGTTCTTTCTCATCGCGATGAGCGGGGTAACGATTTCAATGTCGCCCTCTTTTGTTCCCATCTTCACCACTTCATTGAACGCCCGGTAATACGCCGGACGGCAATCGGGATAGCCGGAACTGTCGGGCTCGACTGCGCCAATGTACACCTTTTTTGCGCCGAGCACCTCTGCCCAACTCACAGCCACAGCTAGGAAATGCGCGTTTCGAAACGGGACGTAAGTCACGGGGATGTTCGGGCCGAGTCCCTCAGAGGGGGGGACAGCGATGTTTTCATCGGTCAGTGCGGAGCCTCCAATCGTATGCAGGGCCTCGTTCCTGATCACCAGCTTGTCCTGAATTCCCAGGCGCTGGCAGACGGCAAGGAAAGACCGCCGCTCACGTTGCTCGGTACGCTGCCCGTAACTGATGTGGACGGCGGCCGCGTCGTGGTCTCGCACTGCCAGGGCGGCACAGACACAGGAATCCATGCCTCCGCTAAGAAGCACGACGGCGCGGGATTTACGGCTTTTATCAGGCATGGTTCGATTCAGATGTCTTTCTATCCGGAATGGTTCGATCAATCATGTCCGATCAGAAAGGAAGAATAGGTCGTCAGACGCCTTTTACGGCCGGATCCCAAATGAACTTA
>CAZILJ010000301.1:0-1807 GCA_964539915.1 uncultured Acidobacteriaceae bacterium
TTCCAGACGTGGTGATTGGGCTTCTCACAGGCGTTATTTCAACTTCACGAACAGCAAAACAAAGATCGCCCACACTCCGACCGTCATCGGAAACAGCACCAACGACGCGTCCCTGAGCGAGCCGCCTCGAGGCAGTGCATAGGTCAGAAGCATCATGGCAAGAGCGGTGAGTACTCCGACAGCAAATCTGCCTTTCCAGTTCATACCTGTTCGGCCTCGCTTTCCGGTTTGGCCTTCGCGATTTCGAAAACGGCAGCGATTCTATACCTTTGTCCCGCTTCATGGAGCGAATTTTCAGTCCCATGAACCTTACCGAAGGAGCCAGCACCTCATTCCCCTCTCAATTCTTCCAGGAGCGCCTTCTCCACCTGCTTGCAATGTTCCGTCTTGAGCTTCGCTCCCCCCCAGGTCAGATAAAACGTATCAATGGCCATCTGCCCTTCGGTATCGATCAAAGCGATCTCGATGTTGCACTTCTGATCCGACAGGCACGACGCGATCCGGTGGAGTAAGCGCGGGCGGTCCTGTGTGATGACCTGCACCAGCGTGCTCGTGGACGAACACGAATCGTCAAACTCAATCTTGGTCTCCACCTTTACCTTCGCGATGGCCCCCTTCTCCGAGCGCTGCCGGTCCCGTAACATCTTCTCCAGATCGGCCTCGCCGAGCAGCACGCTTGTGACACTGCGCCGGAAGCGCTCCCATTCGGAAAGATTCAGCTCCAGGGTCCGGAAGCGATCCGTGAAGTAGAGCGTGTCGACCACGGTTCCCGCTTCATTCGAGAATGCATTGGCCTTCACAATGTTCATTCCCCATGCCGCCAACACCCCCGCCAGCTTGGCGAAAAGAAACGGCCGGTCTCTGGTCACCATGGTCAGTTCGTACCAATGCCGACCGCGTTTCAATTCAACCTGCACCGGCTGGTCGCCCAACCCGTCGGCCATCCCCATGTGGCGCATCACTTCTTCGGCGGAATGAACCAGCAGATACCTCTGCGGGAATCCCTCCAGAAACTCTTTGAACTTGCTGCTGGTCACCGGCGCCAGAGACCTCAACCGCGCCAGCTTTTCATCGTTCACGTCGGCATGCACCCGATGGTCGGCGCTACGGTTCAAGTAGTTCTCGGCGCCCATGTACAGTTGCCACACGTTCTCGGCTTTCCACGGCGTCAACGCCTCCGGATTCACCGCCTTGATGTCGGCGTAAGTCAGCAGGCTCAACATCTTCAGCCGCTCCGGGGTTCCCACTTTGTCGGCAAACGCACCCACCGTCTCAGGATTAAAAATGTCGCGCCGCAATGCCGCCGAGATCTCAAGGTGATTTTCGATCAAGAAAAGCACCTCTGCCCGCTCCTTCGGATCCACATCAAGCCGGTCCATGGCGCGGCCCGCGATTTCCAGGCTGGCTTCCACATGATTGCCGCCCGGGATACCCTTCCCGGTGTCGTGCAGCAACAAGGCGAGATAGAGCAACTCCGGATTTTCCAGTTCGCCGAGCAATTCCGCGTAGCGCTTGTCCCACTCCGACGTCGACTGCTTCAGGCGATGCAGACTTTCGATTGCCAGGAACGAATGCTCGTCTACGGTGAACCGATGATAGAAGTCACGCACCACCAGCGAGTCGATGAGCTTCAATTCCGGCAGCAGCAGAGTCAACAGCCGCAGCGAATGCATGGCGCGCAGAGCTTCCGCGGCGTGCGGTTGCAGCAAGGTTTCCTCGAAATACAGCCAGAGCTCGGCTCCCCGAGGCGGCATCGAAGCCAGCGCGGGAAGCGCCTGCTCGATGCGGTACTCGGTGGTTGCGCTCA
>CAZILJ010000302.1:0-5637 GCA_964539915.1 uncultured Acidobacteriaceae bacterium
GAAAATTCGGCGTCGCTCAGGGCTCCATTCGTGAGGCCATCAATATCCTCGCGCAGGAAGGCTTCGTTACCAAGGCTTCCGGGCGAAGCGCACGCGTCGTGCGCTTGAGTGAAGAAAGCGTGCTGCATTTGTATGAGTTGCGCGGAGCGCTCGAGGGGTTAGCCGGCAAGCTAGCCGCTGAGCGCAAAGCCGATACAACCAGATTGCAAGAGATGGTGGATGCGATGCGGCGCAACACGAAGACAAATCATGCGCCGGAACTGCTCGATGCCGATCTGTCGTTCCATTTGGAGCTTTGCAGATTATCCGGCAACGAATATCTGCAGGAACATGCACGCAGGATACTGCTGCCGTTCTTCGCATTTGTTCGCATCCGTATGATTGCGAGCGGGCAAGCCACTTCGGCTTGGGGTCGCGATCTTGACGTCCACCAGCGTATTCATGACCTCGTGCACGAAGGCGCAGGACGCGCTGCCGAACAGTATATCCAAGAGGCAATGGCGAGATTTGCGGCGACAGCTTACGAAGCATGGGAAAAAAGCCCGCAGCCTGGCAAGCGTGGAAGAGTTAGGACAACATAACCAAACAGCCCCGACTCAATTTGCAGGCTCAGCGGATTTGTGGCGCAAGAAGAGCAGAATGATAGATGGACTGTCAGGGGAGAGAGCGAATGTCGGTTTGTTCCATAGAACGCATCTCAACTTTCGATGCCAGGTATTCACTGCCGCCCGGCGCGGGAAGCGATGCCGTGCACACAGACCCGGAGTATTGTCTCGCTGTGACGCAGCTTGGCTCGACAGAAGGCCGCCTTTGTGGAATCGGGTTTGCCTTGACTCTGGGCAATGGCAACCGCCTGGTATGCGAGGCGATTGAAATGCTCTCTCAGCAACTGCTGGGCAGGCCGATCGAAGATCTGATGGCGGAGTTTGGAAATGTATCGCAAAGCTTGGCTGAAGATCCGACCTTACGCTGGCTGGGCCCCCAAAAGGGCGTTGTTCACCTCGCACTGGCTTCGATCACAAATGCGTGTTTCGATTTGTGGGCAAAGAGCCGCGGAGTTCCCCTCTGGAAGTTGCTGTTGGATCTAGAGCCGGAAGCGGTGGTTCGCCTCCTGGACCTGAGCTACCTCGATGAAGTGCTAGATGCGAAGGGAGCCGAGGCTATTCTCCGCGAACAGCAGGGAACGCGCTCTAAGCGCGATGCTGTGCTGCGCATCGGATATCCCGGCTACGACACTTCGATTGGATGGATGGCTTACGACGACGCCAAGGTGCGCGAGCTCACACAACTCGCCATCGACAAGGGATTCAATGCATTCAAGCTGAAGGTGGGGTCGCGGGACCACAACCACGACCTGCGGCGGGCAGCGATGTTGCGCGAATGCGCGGGGGATGCCGGAATCGTAATGTACGACGCGAACCAACAGTGGACACTGCCGGTGGCTCGCACAATGTGTGCCGAACTCGCAAAGCTCCGCCCCTTGTGGATCGAGGAGCCGACTCATCCTGACGATGTCATGGCGCATGTCACGCTAGCACGCGAAGTCGCGCCCGTGAAGATCGCAACCGGCGAACACATTCCCAATCGAGTCGTGTTCAAGAACTTCATCCAGGCCGGCGCAATGCACTATGTGCAGGCAGATTGCACGCGGCTGGCCGGCGTCAGCGAGTTTCTGACAGTGAGCCTCTTGGCCAAGAAGTTCAACCTGCCGGTCGTTCCGCATGTGGGCGACATGGGCCAGGTTCACCAGCATCTGGTGCTGTTCAACCATGTGGCCATGGGGCACGATGCGCAGTTTCTAGAGTATATCCCGCACCTGCGCAAGCACTTCGTTCATCCGGCGGAGGTCAATGGCGGATTCTATCGCCCGCCGCAGGATGCAGGAGCCTCCAGCGATTTGAAGGAATTGACTGCGCGGAACTGCGCATGAGCGGCAGGGTGCTGCAGGGTATCGGTGTAACGATGGTGGCCGGCCTCATGGCCGGCAATTGCATGCTGCCCATGAAGTTCGCCCGGCGCTGGAAGTGGGAAAACGTATGGCTGGTTTTTAGTATCGTATCGCTACTGCTCTTGCCATGGGCCATGGCTTTTGCACTGGTCAACCGGTTGCTGGCGGTTTACAGGGCCGTTCCCGTCACTGCGATCTATATCCCCGTGAGCTTTGGCGCCGGCTGGGGCGTGGCACAGATTTTGTTTGGAATCTCGGTGCGGCGCCTCGGAATGAGTGTCGGCTACGCCGTCATTGTCGGACTGGGTGCAGTCTTTGGAACGCTGGTCCCGCTTTTTGTGGGGCAAAGGAAATTCGTATCCAATGCCGCTCTATTTGAAATTCTGGCCGGCGTGTTGGTGATGGTGCTCGGAATTGCACTGACGGCGTGGGGCGGGCAGCTGCGTGAGCGCGCCGCCAGTCTAGAGATCACGAGAACCCCGCAGCAACAGGGCTATCTCGCTGCGGTTTTGCTTGCGGTGTTGTGTGGAGTCATGGCGCCGATGCTGAACTATGCCTTTGCCTTTGGCCAAAAACTGGCTTCGACGGCGATCCAACTGGGAAACTCCCCGGAGGCGGCCGCGTATGCGGTATGGCCGGTGGCGCTGCTTGGTGGCCTGATTCCGAACCTCGCGTACAGCGTTTATCTTCTACAGAAGAATAGAAGTTGGGAGGCATTCGCCGAGAGCGCTTCCGATGGTGCGTGGGCCGCACTGATGGGCATTCTGTGGATCGGCGCGATCTCACTCTATGGCGTCGCCTCGGTCTACCTCGGCCCTCTCGGAACCTCGATCGGATGGGGGCTGCTGCAGATCTTCATGATCATGGCGGCGACCGTTTCCGGTTTGTTGACGGCAGAGTGGAAGAATGCTTCGGGAAAGGCGATCGCTCGCATGAGTACGGGCATGGCCGCGTTGATCGCCGCAACTGTTCTATTGTCGGTTGGGAGCCATTGAAAGAAAGTCTCCGAATTGAGAGCCGGGCCGTGGGTATATGGAGAACGGAGAGCGTAAGGGACGCGATACCGGTCGGCAGCGGGTTGTGTGGGCCGCGCTGCTGATGCCAGGCCTGTTTTGCATTGCGCTTGCGCCCCTGTCTAGTTCCCAGACGCCAGAGAGATCGGAACAGCCGCGCACAAATGCAGCAAAACTGCTGCAGCAGGGACAGGTAGGCGCCGCAATCGAGCAATATCGCCGTGCCGTCGCCGCCAATCCGCAGGACCCCCAAAACTACTACGGCCTTGCGGTAGCGCTCGATCGCGCAGGTGATCTTCGCGAAGAGCGTAAGGCGCTGCATCATGTGCTCCTGCTGAATTCGTCGTATGCGCCGCTGCATAACCAGCTGGGCTTGCTGAACATGAAAGAGGCAAAGCCGGCAATGGCGGCAGCGGAATTTCGAGCGGCGATTGCCCTGGACCCGCTCTATCCCGAGGCAAAAAACAATCTCGGCGTACTGATGCGAGCGCAGGGAGACAATTCCGCGGCCGAGGCTTTGTTTCGCCAAGCGATCGCGGAGAATGCGGGATACGCCCAGGCCATGACGAATTTGGGTTCGCTCCTTGCGGTCGAGGCGCGACTGCCAGAGGCCGAGGAAGTGCTTCGCAGGGCAATCGCAATCGATCCCAAGAATGTAGACGCCTTGACGGAACACGCCATGGTGCGGATGCGGATGGATCGGAAGCCTGAGGCAGTGGAAGAGTTTCGGGCAGCGAAGCAAGCCGAGCCTCAGCGAGCGGAGACGCACATAAATCTTGGAATCGCTCTGGCCGATTCGGCCGATCTTGATGGCGCTCTGGGGGAGTTTACAGAGGCAATTCGATTGCAGCCGGACAACGGCTTGGCTCATCACAATCGTGGCCGGGTGCTAACCGATATGAATCGCGATGCCGAGGCGATGCTGGAGCTGGAAAAGGCTGTCCAGTTGAAAAGCGACGAGGCGGAGTGGTGGTCGGTTCTAGGGGCGCTTGCGCGCAAAATGGGCGACAAGAAAGAATCGGCGCGTGCGTTGCGCAGCGCTGCGGAGCTGGCGCCTAAGGATGCGAGGCGGCAGTATGAATTGGGGCAGGCGCTGCTTGAGGCTGGGGATAGGGAAAGCGCGGTCGCACAGTGGAGGCGAGCCCTTGCTCTGCAGCCCGAGTACGCGGATGCACTCTATGCGTTGTCGCGGGCGTTGGCGCGCACCGATGCGACGGAGTCAAAAGAACTGCAAACGCGTTTTACGAAACTGCAAGAGCTGCAGCGGGCGACTGACGATGCGCAGGCGATGGGCAATGATGCACTGAACAAAGCAGCCGCCGGCGACTGGTCGACGGCCATCGTCGGTCTGAAAAAAGCGATTGACCGGTGCGGCGAGTGCAGCGTGCGCCCGCAGTTGCACAAAAACCTAGGCCTTGTGTACTGCCGGTCAGGCGATCTTAAGGATGGAAAAAGCGAGCTGCTGCAGGCCGATAAGTGGTTGCCCGGCGATGCGGACATTGCCAAGGCGCTGCAGTTTTTGAAGTCGGAATAAAAACCATTTCGTTTTAATCTCCTCACAGTTGATCACATTGCCCGTTGCGTTGCGTCCGGGCGTCTGGGACGAACCTGATAAGTTGCGCTCTAATTTTAAGCACTTGAGTGGTGAGCCAGATATATCGATCCCGTGTCCGGGCCACGATGTTTTCCCGCGTAAAGCTATGGAGCGGGCATCGATCCAAAGGCGAATCCTCAGTCATTTTCTAACGAATATCGGCTAAAAACTAGGGTTAGGCCCACGAGCAGGGCGTCTCCTGCATTTGAAATCAAACCGCTTGTAAATTTGTTGTAAACGAGTGGACAACGGGTCTCTTGCATCTGTATATTGTGTCCGGCATCGATATGAGCGCTCAAATGTGCCCGGTGAAAGTAGCAGCTTCCAGGTGGATTCATGCGTCAAGGTGCTGATTGGACAGCGGTGGAGAACGCTTGGAAAAGACTTTGCGGGCTATCGGAGGTTCTATGAACTGCAGTGTGAGGATGCGCGTAACCGTGTGGAAAGGTATTTTAGGCGCCATGCTGCTCTCGATTGTCGCTGCGATTTCGACCGAGTTAGCTCACGCACAACTCTCCTCGGCATCGATCAACGGCACCGTGGAGGACAAGACAGGAGCGGTCGTCGTTAATGCGTCGGTGACGCTGCGAAACCTGGAAACGTCGGTCGCAATGAATACGCTCTCGAATGGCTCTGGCACCTATGCGATTGTGAGTATCACTCCCGGCCGCTATACGATTGAGGCATCCGCGCCGGGCTTCGGTGCGGAGAAGGTTCCAGAGTTCACCTTGACAGTGGGCCAGTCCGCCACCTTCAACTTTTCTCTGACCGCCGGGGCGACGACCTCCGTCGTCGACGTTCAAGACGCACCCCCACTTCTCGAAACAACCACAGCCAACTTGGGAACAGTCATTGGTCGACAGCAAGTTGACGATTTGCCGTTGAATGGCCGCAACTTTACCCAGCTGTTGCAACTGACACCAGGCGTGGCCCCTGTGAATACTGGACAGAGCAACGGTGGTGGATTCGCGGGACCACCAATTGCCTTTGGCGCCACCTCGGATTTCCCGGCGGTGAATGGACAGGGAAATCGAAGCAACTTCTACCTGACGGATGGACTGAACAACTACTGGAGTATTTTG
>CAZILJ010000303.1:0-5714 GCA_964539915.1 uncultured Acidobacteriaceae bacterium
ACCTTGTCGATCTGTCCGGAGTGAAACACAGCCTGCTCGGTCGGCTTGACCTGGTAAATTCGGTCTCCCATCAACTCGGAAACAATCGCCGACGAAGTGTTTCCTTTTAGCGACCGGACGCAGGTATTGCCGTGCGGGTCAGCGCTGACGGCAAAGTGAAATTCTCCGGGCCCCGCAAACAGAATGCGGAAGTCGGGAGTGAGCACCGTGTCGGCCGACGCGCGCAGCGTATAGTGAGCCTCCATTGCGCCGGTACTCAGTCCGACCATCAGGTCGCGCTTGGTCTCTGAGGGCGTTACCGAAACCGTCGTTCCCGGGCATACGCGAATTTCGCCGCCGCCAGCCACACGCAGAATCGCGGTGTCGGTTCCGGCGGTGATGGCAGACCCGTTGCCGATCCGGCTTCCTGCCAGTACGAGTGCGCCCGACCCGCCGGTCACCGGCACAATCCCCGGACCGGAACTGAGCGACATGCCTGGCGCCGCAGGCGGCTGGTTCGCCAACGACTTATTTCCCGCGTTCGCGTCTTCCGGCGCCTTAAGCCGAACCAGCAAGCGAGTGTTGGCGCCCTCCCATGAGTAACCATAGGGCGCGAGCAAGTCCAGAACGATGCGCGCCACTGGAGGCTTCTCTTGAAACTGATCGACGCGGATTCCGCGGATGTTTTCCGTTTGTATCGCGATCCGTTTGGGTATTACTCCCAGGCGCGAGTTGGGAAGATCAATGACCAGTCGCGCTGGCGAATCGAGCGTCTGTATGTGAGGGATTACGGGGCCGCTGGACAGAATTTCGACTGCCGGTACGCCGCGTTCGCGAATGATGCGAACGCCTTTCACGAGCGCCGGCGGCCCAAACGTTTGGCCTTGCATGAGCGTGGCGACGAGCGCCATCACGATCCTGAGGCGCACCGATTTGAACGCAGATCGCGGCAAAGTATCCTTCACTGGAGGCGTGAAGGAAACATATCACTTGCGAGGATGCGAGAGAAGTGACCGACAGGGCCTCGGGCACCAAACCTCAGGGGTCAGACTTCGGCCCTATTTCAAGCAGATTTGGTCTGAGTCTGAGCTTTGACGCCTGTCGCCCGCTTACGCTTCCGGCAGAAACTCGTATTCCTCAATCACCGCAGCGACCGCCCTTTTGCCGTCGGGTCTTCCGTTTTCTACCCGCACCACGCGGCCTTTGCACTGCACTCGTATGCTCTCGGTGAGCGTGATCTCGGGCGGAAGGGTCAGCGTGAATCCAATGGGGGACCCCTGCCCGACGGCGGAATCCAGGTAAAAACAGATGCCCCGTGCGCTCACGTCCCGAATCTGGGCAGGATGGGTGGCGTTCTCGTGATCAACCGTGACTGGTACACGGAGTGGAAAGCGTCGCGCCCCCCGTTTCTCCTGCTGAGACTCAGCCATCGATCCTCCAGTTGGCTCTACGTAGGATGTGCGACATACCTGAAGGATGCGGCCCTCCGGTCTGTTCGTCAATACCACCCTTGTGTACGCAAGTGGCTCTTTCAGGCGAGGATGGCCGATTTTAGATTGCAGATTTGAAGCTAGCTCTGAGATCTTCATTCTTCGATCCTTCCCGCGATCCTTCCCGGAAAGCCGGTGTAAGCTGATATCAGTGATCTGAGATTTCTGAGCCCGAGGTTGGCTGTCTTGATTTTCGTACTCGACAACTACGATTCGTTCACTTACAACCTGGTCCAGTACCTCGGCGAATTGGGCGCCAAGGTGGAGGTTCGGCGCAACGATCAGGTCACGGTGAGCCAGGTCGAGAACCTGCGACCAGAGCGCATCGTCATCTCTCCCGGTCCTTGCACGCCGCAGGAGGCAGGCATCAGCGTCGAACTGATCCGGCGCTTTGCGGGGAAGGTTCCGGTCCTCGGGGTCTGTCTTGGACACCAGGCGATCGGCGAAGCCTTCGGTGGGCACATCATTCGCGCGGCTCATCTCATGCACGGCAAAACCAGCGCCGTGATGCATGACAACAAAACTGTCTTTCAAGGTCTTCCCATGCCCATGACGGCCACGCGCTATCACTCGCTAATCGTCGAGGAAGATAACCTTCCGGCCGAATTGGAGATCAGTGCCTGGACCACCGAAAAAGACGGCACCCGCACCATCATGGGCATGCGCCATCGCCGGCATCCGGTTGAAGGAGTGCAGTTTCATCCGGAAAGCGTCTTGACCGATGCGGGCAAAAAGCTCGTGGCAAACTTTCTCGCGTTGTGAGAATTGAGGCAGGATCAGGATGATGTGCGGGACAGCCGCCTCGGCGGCCCGGTCGAGCGAAGCTTGACCGTCCCTCTCGCCCGGCCGAAGCGAACGCGTCCACCCTCATCTATACTTCTAGCGCTTGCCCTGCAAGCTTTGCGGGCCAGCGCTAGGAACGCTTTCCATGTCACCACATTTCAACCGCAGTGAACACTGCGGGCGAAACCGCGACGCAGGAATATTGAGTCTGCTCTTCTTCGTTCTTCTATTCCTGGGCCCGAGCTTGGCCCGAGCTGCTGGCTTCGCCAGTGACGAGCCCGCCGTCTCGCCATTGCAGGAAGGCTCATGGCGCTTCATTGTCTCCGGCGACTCGCGCAACTGCGGAGACGTTGTGATGCCTGCCATTGCCGCCCACAGCGCAAAGCTGGCGCCCGCGTTCTACTGGCATCTGGGTGACCTGCGTGCGATCTACAAGATTGACGAGGACATGTTTTACGAAGCGCAGAACAAAGGCGAAACTCTGAGCTGCGATAACTACCAGCGGCACGCCTGGGACGATTTCGTCGAGAACCAGATCGCTCCCTTCGGCGATTTGCCATTTTATGTAGGCATCGGCAATCACGAGGTGATCCCGCCAAAAAATGAGGCGGCATTCAAGCGCCAATTCTTCGATTGGCTCGACGCCCCGGCCTTGCAGCGCCAGCGTCAGCTCGATCACGATGCGCCCCTGCCCGCATCCTACTTCCATTGGATTCAAGGCGGCGTCGACTTCATCTATCTCGACAACGCCATGAATTTTTTCCCGGAGGACGAACTCACCTGGCTGGTCCGCCGCTTACAGAGCGCTAAGTACAATTCGCAAGTAAAGAGCGTCGTCGTAGGCATGCATGAAGCGCTGCCTGACAGCATCGCCAACGATCACAGCATGGGCGACAACCCCGACGAGCCCCGGGCCCGCTCCAGCGGCGAAACGTTCTATCGGATTCTTTGGGCGTTCCACGACAAAACCCAGAAGCCCGTGTATGTCCTCTCCAGCCACTCGCACTTTTTTATGGAGAACATTTTCGACACGCCGGCGCTGACGCCGAATGAAACGATCCCCCTACCGGGATGGGTTATAGGCACAGCAGGAGCCGTGCGTTATGAACTTCCGAAAAGTGCTCCGCCGAGTGCACTCACTGACGTCTATGGATATCTAGTAGGCACGGTCGCCGCCAACGGGACGATTCGATTCTCTTTTCAGCGAGTGCATGACTCCGATATACCGCAGTACGTCCGGCAACGCTATCCGGCTATGCTGATCCCCTGGTGCTTTGACCACAACTCGCTGAACAAGGAGCCGAAAGCCAAGGACATCACGCCGCGATGCCCTTGACCGGGGACCGCAACCGCTCCTCGGTGCCCGTGGTTCAAAGTTTTTAGAAACGATCCCGAGAGGGCATACCGAGCACAGAGCTAGCAGTCGAAGGGGCGCCCGGCACTATTCTCCTCGCGCCTGCTCCACCGCCCGCAGCACCGCCTGCGCCTTATTCATCGATTCCTGAAACTCACGCACCGGATCCGAGTCGGCAACAATGCCCGCTCCGGCCTGCAGATATGCCTTCTTGCCCTGCATCAACAAGGTGCGAATTCCGATGCAGGAATCCAGGTTTCCCGCAAAATCGGCGTACAGCACCGATCCGCCATACACGCCGCGTCGCGTGGGCTCGAGTTCTTCGATGATCTGCATGGCCCGCACTTTCGGCGCTCCGCTGAGAGTGCCTGCGGGGAAACACGCGGCAAAGGCATCGAGCGCATCCAGATCCTTACGCAGCGTGCCTTCAAGCGCCGATACCAGATGCATGACGTGTGAATACCGCTCCACGTACATCAGGTCTTTCACCTTCACAGAGCCGTAATCGCTCACCCGTCCAAGATCGTTGCGGCCCAGGTCGACTAGCATGACGTGTTCGGCGCGCTCTTTTTCGTCGGTACGCATCTGCTGTTCCAGCCGCAAGTCTTCGGCTTCATCGCGGCCGCGCGGATGTGTTCCCGCGATCGGCCGGTACTCCAATTTGCCCCCCCTCACCCGCACCAGCATTTCGGGAGAAGAGCCGAGAATGTGGGTGTCGGCCATGCGCAGGAAATAAAGATAGGGCGACGGATTCACCTGCCGCAAGGAGCGATACAAATCGAAGGGCGCAACTTCCGGAATAAAGTCGAGCCTTTGCGAGAGCACGACCTGGAAGATATCTCCTGCGGCAATGTACTGCTTGCAGCGTTCCACACCGCGCAGGAAATTTTCCCGCCGAGTTCCAGCATGAACCTTGAGCTTGCCCTTGGACTTTGTTGACTTGCGCCAGAGGGCTGGACTCAATCCGGCTGCCAACTTTCTCTCCAGGCTGGCAATATCACGAAGAGCGCGGTCGTAGGCTTTTCGCGGGCTTTCCCGCGATACGTCAGCGGCGGCAACAATGTGAATTTGATGACGCAGGTGATCAAAGGCCAGCAGGCGATCAAAGAACATCAGCTCGGCGTCGGGCAGCGTCAGGTCGTCTTTGGCGTGCTCGCCAATGCTTTCCAACTGGCGCACCACGTCGTAAGCGAAATATCCCACCGCTCCCGCAGTGAATGGAGGCAGTCCTGGAACCATGGCAGGACGGTGCTCCCGCAGCAAACGCTTCACCACCTGAAAAACATTCTCTTTCACAACCTCGCGCCGGCGTCCGCGCTCAATCTCCACCGACCCCTCGTGACCCGTCACCCGCATGTAAGGCCGCGCCCCCAGAAACGTATAGCGCCCAATCTGCTCCCCGCGCTCGACTGACTCCAGCAGAAACGCGTGCGGCTCCTTATCGGCAATAGCAAGAAACGCAGAAACCGGCGTAAGCAAATCGGCGCTCACCGATTTCACCACCGGCACGAGCGTGGCCTCTCGCGCCAGCCGCGAAAACGTTTTAAAGTCCGGTTGCAGCATCGTCAGCGATCCACCCGCCGCCCCGGCGGGATTTTTATTATAGGCGACACCGCGAGCCTCGAGGCTAAGACGCAAATCATTGACTACGAAGGGCACGAAGTCACACAAAGGAATTCGTGGTGATATGTTTCCTTCGTGACCCTTCGTGCCCTTCGTGGTTTAAGATTTTCTCGCCTCACCAAACTTTCGTCACTTGTTGCGCCCTGCCCAAGCACTAAAATCGTTAGTATCCCGAGTAGTATGAACATTTTGGGCCTTCCGGCAGGGGTGGAGTGTCTTTGTACCCCCGGGAAAGCCGCAAAAACGGGCCAGAGGCTCGCGCACGGTCAGCTCGCGAACCAGCATTCGAATTGACGGGACGACTCCCGCAGTCGAAGATTACGGATTAAAGATTACGCACGAAGCAGCAACGAACGAGCAGCACTGGAATTTATGCGAGTAAAGTTTTGGGGCGTACGCGGTTCCACGCCCACTCCTCAGGCCGAGAACCTGCGCTACGGAGGCAACACCTCCTGCGTCGAAGTGCGCGTCGGAGATCAGATTTA
>CAZILJ010000304.1:0-2944 GCA_964539915.1 uncultured Acidobacteriaceae bacterium
TGCAATCGTCGGGTTATGACCGAAAGCCGAAAGCATCCCGGTGGCGTAGGCCCGGACAGTGAACCTACTCCCCTTGGCATCAACCAAGTAGCGAAGCTTGGTCGACTGCGGCGTGCCTACTGTAGACAAACGGATGTTCCCCCTTACCTGGTTGCGCACCGGTACGCAATTGCACCCCGGTCACATGGCCCGCAATTTCAAATACCGGTCCAGATCCGGCAAGGCGGCCTGAGCCAGGTTCCCGATTCCGAACTGGCCGAGATAGCGCCTTGCGATCGGATTGGAAAGAATCAAGCCCGCTCCGAAAACTACCAGCGCCACTCCGCTCAGCATGAATAGCGTGTCCTTGTCGTTGAAGCCCCCTTCCCCATTTTCCATTGCCACGGCAGTCTCCTTGTTATCGCAGAAATATTCACAGTGTTGGAACTGGCCCATCCTTGTGCAGAATCTTATTGATCAGCGACTCCACCAGCTTGACCGCCTCTTCCACAGCGGCTTCAACCGGCGCGCTCAATCCCATCTGACCCTCTTCGCCTCCGAGAGTTTGCGGTTCGCAGCCAACCAGCACTACGTTCTTCACTTCGATATTCATCGCCCGGGCCATGCGAAGAACGCTCTCGGGATTCATAGTGTGGGCTTCGATCACCGCCGCCGGAGTATCCGTCGCATCGCCGCCGCTCAAATCCGGTTCGATGACGTACAGCGTACCCGGAGCTTCGCCCTGCGAACAAGCGTCCACCAGGATGGTTGTTTCGTAGCTGTCCTGCAGAGAATAGGCTAGGTCGAAACCTCGAATGCCAAAATCGGCTACGCGCACGCTCTCCGGCAGGTCAACATCAGCCAGGCGGCGGACAACCTCGATGCCAAACGCGTCGTCGCCGAGAAAGATGTTGCCGATGCCGGCTATTAAGATGATCGGCTTCTGCGATGAGTGGATTTGACCAGCTTCCTCTTCAGAGAGTGGTTCGACCTCTTCTGCGTCGAAAAAGAAGCGATGACCGGGTTGACGAAGCAAACCCATGTCTCTCCCTGGATCTTCATCAAGAACTACGCACACGTGGCTCTTGCCCTCGTAATCCTGTTCGATGCACTCGACGGTCGCAGTCTGCCCGGCCAGGGCGATGTCCATCACGTCGCCACCCTTGCGGGGTCGCAGGCGCACCCGACTCCCCGTCCTCACCTCGACGCCAGAAATTTCCAGGTAATCGAGAGGAGTCTTCTCTTCGATGAGTTGCCATTCCCCCTCGTTCATTGTGTCTCCTCGTTCATTGTTTCTCCTCCTTGAGTGGGCGCAGTCCTCGGAGTACCCCGTGCAGTTTCATGAACTGTTCCACTGGCATGGTCTCCGTGCGCTCCAGCATCTGTCGGGCGCGCTCGTCCGATTGGCTCATCTCGCGCTTCTCATCATCGGTCAACGTCATGATCCGCAGCGAGAGAATTTCGTCAATCTCGGTTCCGTCAAACAGATCTCCTGCGCTTTCCGGCGCAATCAGGGGATAGTCGTAGAGAATGATCGGCGAGGAGAGCACGGTGTCGCATTGTCCTTCCTCTCCAACAAGAACAGGCCAGGTTCCCAGGTTCTTACAACCCGCGGCCAGCTCGCTCATTTGCTTCGGAGGCGCGAGCAGCGAGACAAACCTTCCATCCCGCAAGCCGAGGATGGTATGAGCCGAGACCAAGGCCTGTACCAAAGCATCTTCACGACTGGCCCTGTCCGCGCCCTCCAAGGGTGTGGTGTTGCGAATGCGCACGCTCACTTTAAAAATGCCACTATTCTGCCACGTCCCAGAAAGTTCGATTTCCCCCAGAAGGTCATATCGTTCACGTACAAGAATCGCGACGATCCGACCGTCGGACTCTCGGAGTAACTCAAGTTGTTTTCCGGCGGGAAAAGCAAAGGCTTGGGTTATCGCACTTTGACTGAGGGCTGCAACATTGCACAGCGGCGCCACAACTTCCCGCTCCACCGCTTCCTGCCAGGGCTGGTAGACGCGGCCAGCCACCGCGAGTTTGTCCACCAGCCGAAATTCCGGTATTTCACCCGGCAACAATTCGTTTACCGGCGTGGTCAGCTGGCCGACAGAGCGCGCCACCAGCTGCAGAAATCGCACTCGAACTTCAAGCCCGGTCAGCGAACCGCCCTCCACCAGACATTCGGTCTGCATGGTCCAGGCCTCGCTGCCGTTCTGCGCTTCGCTGTACGATTGCGGACAGAGCACCCCGAAGTTCCAGCGCTGCTGATTCTTCACCGACGATGGGCGGTAGGGATAGAGCATGTATCCCTCGTACAGTACCGCTTTCGCGATCTTGTCCACCGTCGCGAGATTCATTCCATTACCTTCTCTTCGACCGGCAGTATGCTCTCCAGCACTTCTTCCCAGGTGGGAATGCCGTGCTGGATTTTGTATTGATACAGGCGGTCGAATGCATCCTTGTGCAGGCACAGCCAGACGCTGTTGGGATAGTAGGACTCCATCATGTCACGCCAGATTCTTAGCGGGAGTTTGAACCGGGCTTCCTTGTCCCAGGAAATGGGCGCGACCTGTAAGCCCGCTTCCGCGCCTGCGTAGAAGACTGTACCGCTGAACTGGAGGCAGACGGGAACTTCGCCGTCCGACAATCCGTCAAAATATTTGGTAGCAGCCACATTGAAATCGAACGTGCAGGGGACGGGAAGATCAATCAGAGTCGTTCCCTTGAACGAAGGCACGACCAGGTTGGCATGGGCCCACAAAAGGTTTCGCAGAGTTTGGCCCCAGCGGCTGGGCTCGCCAAACAGGTCAAGCAATCGCTCCTGATCCTCAGGCGAATACTTGCGGCGCGTGGCCTCAAGCTGGATTTGGCAACGCAGCGCAACGGTGTGAATCGTCTGCTCCGGATTAGCGTCAGTCAGGCGCAGCCTGAAGGCGAGAAAAGGCGAGGCCGCATTGGCGACAACTTCGGC
>CAZILJ010000305.1:0-3354 GCA_964539915.1 uncultured Acidobacteriaceae bacterium
GTTGCGGCGGTCGAACCAGGAAATGGGGCAAACGGTATTGATGATCACGCACAATCCGGAAGCGGCGAAGTACGGGGATCGAATCATTCACATGCGCGACGGGCAGATTGTGCGGCCCGAGGATGATCCGCAGTGGGCGCCGCACTAGTTTCCGGAAGGCCGTAAACTCTTCTGAGTCGCTCATAGCCTCTGCGCGGCGGGCGAGGACGCCCACCGGACCGCCGGGACGGCGGCGCCACTCGCAGCTGCGATGGTATCCTAGTAAGTCGTATCTCGTGACGAGGGCCGTAACTGTCCATGCCTAATCCAGAAACACGCGAAACCCAACCTGTCTCTGAAAGTACGGAATCCTTTGGCGATATCCTGTCTCAGTTTCAGAAAAGTCATTCCCGCAAGACTGAGGGCAGCAAGCAGTTGCAAGGAACGGTGATTGCCGTCAACGCCGAGTCGGTATTCTTCGACATTGGCTACAAATCAGAAGGTATTCTGCCGCTGTCCGCCCTTCAAGCAGAGACTTTGAAAACTGGCGACAAAGCGCTGGTCACGGTGAAAGGCCGCGACCTGGATGGTTACTACGAGCTTTCGCTTTTCAAAGTCGAGCGGCCGATGGATTGGTCTGCTCTGGAAAAAGCTCTTGCCGACAAAACGAGCGTTCTTGGTACGGTGACGGGCGTAATCAAGGGCGGGTTCAGCGTCGATGTCGGCGTGCGAGCTTTCATGCCTGCATCGCGCAGCGGAGTTCGCGATGCGGCCGATATGGAGAAATTGGTCGGACAGGAGATTCGCTGCCGCATTATCAAGCTTGACGTCACGGATGAGGACGTGGTCGTCGATCGGAGGGCGGTCGCGGAGGAAGAAGAACGCTCCGCTAAGGACAAGTTCTATTCGCAGATTAAGGAAGGTGAGACGGTCAGCGGCACGGTGCGCACCTTGACGGATTACGGCGCCTTTGTTGATCTCGGCGGAGTCGACGCCTTGCTGCATGTGAGCGACATCGCCTGGGGCCGTGTGAACAAGCCGGCTGACGTGCTCTCCGTGGGTCAGCAGGTCGAGGTGAAGGTACTGAAGATAGCGTCCGAGGGCGATAAGCGACGCATTTCGGTTGGCCTGAAGCAGTTGCAACCGCATCCTTGGGACGCTGTTGCTCAAAAATACGCTGCCGGCGACCGTGTGCGCGGGACCGTGACGCGCCTGATGGAATTCGGAGCATTCGTGGAGTTGGAGCCCGGCATTGAGGGCTTGATTCATCTTTCCGAGATGTCGTGGTCCAAAGGCAAGATCAGAAAAGCAAGCGACGTGGTGAATCCGGGCGAGGCCGTCGAAGCCGTCATCCTGCAAGTCAATGCGCCGGAGCACCGCATCTCGCTCGGACTCAAGCAAGCGTTAGGCGATCCCTGGGCCGATGTAGCGCAGCGCTTTCAGGTTGGCTCGGCAGTCGAAGGACCGGTCACTAATCTGACCAAGTTCGGGGCCTTCGTGCAGCTTTCGGAAGGAATCGAAGGCATGGTTCACGTGAGCGACATCAGCGCGGAGAAGCGGATCAACCAGCCGCAGGACCTGCTGCGATTCGGCCAGATCGTCAAAGCGCAGGTGCTCGCCATCGATCTTGAGAAGCGCCAGATACGGCTTGGCATGAAGCAACTGGTTCCGACGGGCCTGGACGAATATATCGCGGAGCACAACGAAGGGGACGTGGTGACGGGCCGATTGATGGATGATTCCGGAGCTCAGGCGCGCGTGGAACTGGGCGATGGCATCCACGCAATTTGCAAAAAGCCTGCGGCGACTGCACCAAAGAGCGAGGCTCCGAAGGAATCGAAAGCAGATCTTTCTTCTCTAAGCTCGATGTTACAGGCGCGCTGGAAAACCGGCTCCGGTGGGCCTCCGAAGGCAGAACCTTCCCGAGCGGGTCAGGTTCGCAGTTTTCGCATCGTGAACCTCGACCGGGCGGCAAAGAAGATCGAATTGGAGTTCGCCTAGCCTCGATCGCGATCGCTCCCGACTCCTGCACACGGGTTTCGCTCAGGGTCGGAACCGCCTTGCAGGCCGCATAGGTACGTACATTTACGGCGAGAATTCCCGCTCTAAGAAAAAATATTCGCCTCGGGCCCGGTGCTGACACCGGTCTCTCGCTGCGGATGGTTTTTCAGGAGTGGGTTGGCTTAGTGCTGTTTGCGAATCATCTCTCGCTTTTGGAACGACGCAGTAGCCACTGCCTGCTCTACGCCGCCTTCTTCGCAGCTTTAAAACTTCGCCCACCGCGCCCGTTGAGCTGCTGCGATTTTTCTTCTGGCAGCGACCGACATCGTGCGCTTCACAGGTAACGAACTGTTGGTTTTCCCAGCCGACGGCTTCGACTCTTGCCGAGCTTTTGCCCACCGTGCTTTTTGCGCCAGTGCCATTCGCCTGCGTGCGGCCACCGATGTGACACAGCCGCGTCTGACGCCGTTGCGCGAGGCTCTCGAACCGTTTCGTCCCACTAGTCCTTCGACTACCGAAATCGCCGACTGTAACTTCTCCACTTTGTTGTTCTGCTTGCTTGTGCTCCTGCCGAAGCTGCTGGAGTGCGCTGCTTAATTGGACATTGTTCCCCCTCGTTAGATAACACTGCGCACGATGTAGATGGCCGGGGATACTGATGGCTACTTAGCAGCGACCTTGCGGGAGACTCGTTTGGCGCGAGGGAACTTGGAATCTGGGTCGGGTGAGACGGCTGGCTTCAGTTCTGTCGATTTAAGAATCGTTTTGGTGCCGCTGTTCACAAAATCAATATCGAGCCTGTCCTCTCGACTCTCGCTGACTTGCCCTAAGCCGAATGAGGGATGCTCGATCCAATCCTGTGATTTCCAGTTTCTCAAGGTTCGTTTTCGCGGGATTGCGTTGCTGTTTCCATAAATGCGGTCAACTGCGATGCCCAACGAGAGGCTGGATACTGGACAACTGAGGCAGGCGTGGGTCCGAACGTCACCCATGGGGTGAACACTAACCCATGCCTGCCCCACCAAGGACTATCCTGCCGTTCTTTGGCGGACTACCTTATTCGAAGCCACATGATATTCCCAAGAAAACGGCGGAGCTGTTCAGAATTGCACACTTTTTGAATGGAAGGTACACATCTTACCCGTAATCAAACGCCAGCAAGGGTAGCGTTACACTCCAGCATCGAGATAGATGAAGGCCGCACCGCGCCCTGGATGGTAGGTGGAGACGGCGCTCAGGTTTCTCCTGCAATCGAATGCCCGACGAGGACAGGATCAGTGATGTGCAAGGCGTCACGAACCGCGACGACATCATCTCCGAGCCGCCTTGCGTCAAAACCCGTTTGGCGTGCGGAGGACTGACCAAACCCGCGCC
>CAZILJ010000306.1:0-1888 GCA_964539915.1 uncultured Acidobacteriaceae bacterium
CCTTGCGGTATGGTCGCGCCACTCCGGCGGCGTCAAGTCCGACCAGCGCACGCGACCGGAGACGAGATCCTCACGATCCCATCCCACGATGCGGAGAAACGTATCATTGGCCTCGACGATCCCACCTTCGAGGTTCCAAAAGAGGACCCCAATGATATTGGATTCGACCAGGCGCCGGACCTTCGCCTCACGCTCTTGAAGATCGCTGTAGAGACGGGTGTTCTCCAGCGAGATCGCCGCTTGTGCCGCCAACAGTTCCAGGATCGCGATTCTATCCGGGGGAAAAGCGTATGAGCTCAGCGTGTTTTCGAGGTAGAGCAGCGCCGTCAACCGCCCTTGTTTGATCAGCGGCAGGCAGAGGATCGACTTGGCTGGTCGGCCGCGCAGATAGTCGTCCTCGGAGAAGATGTTGGACTTGGAGGTATCATCGAGAATCACGCTTTCGCGCGCGCGGATGACATAGCGGACGATAGATTCGGGACAATTGACGCTGGTGATTAAGCTTCGGCACAGCACGACTTCAATCTGATCGCCGACAGCCTTTGCTTCTGCTTGAATTAAATGGTTATCCTCCGCCGGCAGTATCAGAAGGCCGCGATCTGCGCCTGCATTCTCAAGCGCGATCGTCATCAGCCGCTCGATCATCTTGGGCAAGACGATCTCGCTGGACACCGCCTGAGAGGCTTTGACGACGCTCGCCACATCGAGCTGCTGGACCGGCTCGCCAATGGTCGCCGTGGGAGGATGCCCTTCCGGAGCGGTCAACTGAGGATAAAGCCGGTCGAGCTGCCTCACTTTGCCGTCGGCGCCCCAGCGGAGATAACAGTACCTAGCGTTCCGGAGACAGGCGTTGGCAAATGTCTCGACACCGCGCGTGTTGTAGAACCGCGCCGCCACCTCATTGGCTAGGCCTTCGTTCTGCACGAAACCGTTCTCGCGAGCCGATCGAATAGCCTGCTCGTATAGACGCATTGCATCGGCGTCTCGCCCTTCCAGCCGAGCGATCTCGGCCGCCACCAATGCGTGTTTGTCGCCGAATGTCGGCGGGTAGTTGTCGACCCACTCGCGCAGTCGTTGTTCGTGCGCCGTCAGGAGGTCGCGCCACCCGCTCCGCTCGTCGGCAGAGCCATTCTCATAGAGCACCGCCACCGTCAGCGCGGTGTAGTAAAAGTACTCAACTAAATGGATATGCGCCGCTGCGATCCAAAGCAGCGCCTTCGCATTGTTGGCTGCCGCGAGCGCCTCGACGTAGTCCCCTGACAGGAACCGCGCCTTCAGTTTGAGGATCCAGTACCAGCAGATCGTCAAGGCTGTGCCATCTGCCGTCAGTTGAGCCTCGAATGCCATCTCGTCGAACTGCGAATCGCTGAAAGTGGAGAAGGACGCAGTCCGGCCCTGCATGGTCGCGATGAAGCGTTGCTGGCTCACTATGCTGTCCGCGATGCCGCCGTAGCCGGCCTTCCGGACGAAGTCCAGGCCCCTCTCCGATTCGCGCCACACCGCGTCGAGCGGATCGTTACGCAGCAGAAGGATTAAGACGGATCGGTCCACGCTGTAGCAGGCGTAGGTCAGATCCCCTGTTTCGCTTGCGGCGCGAACGGCCGCCCGATTGAAATCGAGCGCGGTCGTGATCGGTTGTGTCCAAAGGGCAGCGATCCCCATCGAACGGTAGGCCTTCGCCCGGTAGGCGATGAAGCCATGTTTCTCGACAAGGTCACAGGCAAGCTTGGCGGAACGATACCCCTCCCGATACCGATGAAACACCGGGCCGAGCACAATCCCCCAATGGCCATAGGCGTGCGCGGACGCCCCGCACATCCCGTGCTGCGTGCTGATGTTCACCATGCGGCATGCGAGCAGGCAAGATAAGTGAAAGTCGGTAAAGTAA
>CAZILJ010000307.1:0-7814 GCA_964539915.1 uncultured Acidobacteriaceae bacterium
GGCAAGCTGGACAATATTCTCGATCATCCCGAAGCGGAGGCCCTGGCTGCGGTGAAACAGCTGGACCTTCAGTGGCTGAACTCCGAGTCGATCCACGCCGCTGGCAGCCTGACCCTGCAGCTACGGGTCACCGAGGGTGGCGCGGCGGCGCCCAGTGCCCAGCTCACCGCGCTTTTTGCCCGCCCCGGCGCGGCGCCGCTCTTCACTCAGGCAGTGACCAATTCCGAGGGAGCGGCCGAGATCAAGATTGCGGTCGAAGCAGCGGCATTGCAAGATTCCTCGCTGCTGGTGCAGGCCAACTTCGAAGGCCGAACCACCACGCGCAAGTTTGCGCTGCGTAAAGCGGAGTAATGAAACTTCAGATCAACGGGGAAGAGCGTGATTTCAACGACTCTCCGAGCCCCTTTCTGCTCGCAGCGTTCGTTGAAAGGCTGGGCATGAAGGCCGACCGCGTGGCGGTCGAGCTGAACCGCGACATCGTGCCGCGAGACCGCTGGGCTGAGACCGAACTTCATGAAGGCGATCGCCTGGAGGTCGTCCACTTCGTCGGCGGCGGGTCGTGTCCTAGTTCCCGGCAGGAACTCTCCTAGTCAACCCTTTTCCACCGATTCTACGCCTAGAATGTCTGAAACATTTTGCTCTGACTTTGTTTCAAACATAGTTGAGGAATCATGCAGGACCGTTTCACATCGCAACAGGTGATCGCTCTCACTGGTATCACACCACGCCAGCTGCAGTGGTGGGATGAGCGTGGCGTAGTGAAGCCGGAGCGAGAGGGGCATCGCCGGTTGTACTCGATGAATCACCTGACGGAAATAGCCGTGATCTGCGAATTGCGGCGCAAGGGATTTTCCCTGCAAGACGTACGTAAGGTCATGCGCTTTCTCGACCGCGAATTTGGCAAGGGCCTCGCGGAAATCGTCAGCCGCAGCTCCGACTATCACCTGCTGACCGATGGAACCGATCTTTATCTGGAGACTTCCGCACGGCAGATTGTCGACATTCTGAAGAATTCGGACCAGCCGATTCTCGCCGTGGGTTTGAGCGATGCGGTGCGGCAGGTGCGGGCTGGGGTCGCCTCCGGGAAGGCGAATACTTCGGTAACTTCGCCCGATTACCGTCGGCGTGCTAAAAAAGTTTCGTAGGCAAGGGTTGGGATAACCGCAGAAACAGCAACAGCACCAGCGACACAAGGAGGAACACATGGTCGGTGAACTGGACCTTCTAAATGAGTGGATACCGGAACAGATGCAGCCGGGTACCGTCTTCGTGCTGGAAAATGCCGGCGAGGTTGGCGAGAAGGAAGATCCTTACTGGGCCGTGTTGGCTTGCCCGTCTTGTGGAATGTTGGGCCTGATCACCCGCAAACAGATCAACGGCTTGCTGCCTGTCATTTGCGGTTCGGAGCAATGCTCGGCTCAATTCTTCATCCGCGACCACGAAGTCGTCGTACGCAAACCCTTCTAGGAGGCTGCCCTCGTCTTTCCCGTAGAGATGTAGCTAGCCACGTCTTTTGGCCTCAAAATCCAACTCCTTCAGCTTGTTCTGCCGACAGGGACGTTGCAGGCAACGTCTCTACGATCTTGTCACCGCCTTTATCTCCACCGGAACCTGCTCGACGATTTCAATGCCGAAGCCTTCGAGCGCGGCTACTTTCTTGGGGCGATTCGTGAGCAGGCGGATGCGGTGCAGGTTCAGGTCGGAGAGAATCTGCGCTCCGATACCGACTTCGCGCTGAATCTGTTTTTCGTTGTCGTATAGGGCTGGAAGTCTCTGTCCGCGATGAAAGCCCAGTGCCGTGCGCTCTCCAACTTTTTCGACGGAGAATCCCTGCGACGTCTGATGCAGGTAGATCAACGCCCCGAGGCCTTCCTGGGAAATGCGGCGCATCGCGCCTTCCAGCGTGGCGTGGCATTCGCAGCCGGTCGCGCCAAAGACGTCGCCCATCAGGCAGTGAGCGTGCATGCGGACCAGAACTGGAGTTGCACTGTGCTCGATGTCTCCGCGAACCAAGGCTATGTGCGACTCGCCGCCGTCGACTTCGCTCTCGTAGGCGATGAGGCGGAACTCTCCAAAGCGTGTGTCGATCAGCGCCTCACCGACGCGATGCACGTATCGTTCGTGCTGCATGCGGTAGCGGATCAGTTCGGCGACGGTGAGCATCTTCATCTTGTGCTCGCGGCAGAATTCGACCAGGTCGGGCACGCGGGCCATGCTGCCGTCGTCTTTCATGATTTCGCAGATGATTCCTGCGGGAACCATACCGGCGAGCCGAGCCAGATCGACGGAAGCTTCGGTCTGGCCTGCGCGCACGAGGACTCCGCCTTTGCGTGCGCGAAGAGGGAAGACGTGTCCAGGACGCGCAAGGTCAGCGGGCCGGGTCGCGGGATCGATTGCGACCTGAATGGTGCGAGCGCGGTCGTAGGCGGAGATGCCAGTGGTAACTCCGGCGCGCGCGTCGATGGCCTCGCAGAAAGCGGTGCCGAATTGCGCAGTGTTCTCCGAAGTCATGGGGCCGATGTTTAAATGCTCGAGGCGCTCTTCGGTCATCGCCAGGCAGATCAGGCCGCGTCCGAATTTCGCCATGAAGTTGATGGCTTCGGGTGTGACCTTCTCGGCCGCGAGAGTGAGGTCCCCTTCGTTCTCGCGGTCTTCGTCGTCGACGACCACGATCATCCGGCCTGCGCGGATTTCTTCAATTGCGTCGGGGACGTCGGTAAATGGGATCTGGGGACTCATATTGACGCAATTTTAGTCCAGTTTGATCTGATTTTCACCCCGAGGATTTCACCACAGGGGAGAAAGGGTTCCACGGAGGGACTCATCGCCGCCTGGAGTCTTGGTTCGAAAAAAATCTTCGGTATCCCGATCATGCGTCTTAAAGCGCAGCTTCGTGGGCATTTCCAGTTTGTGATGGGGATCCCCCTTCTCCCTCGGTCTATTCAAATCGTGGCGTTAGCGGGAGTTCATCAGTTCATCAATCAATCCCAGGGCTACAACAAGTTACGGGGCAAAGGTAATTATCCCCTGACATCACGCTCGTTATGCGGAAAGCCATGTCACCCCGATCAGGCTCCAGGGGCAGCAGGCTCCTGGAGGACGCCCAGCAACGTCGGCTTCGCAATTTGACCTGCGGTCTGTACCCGCGAGCGCGACTGCGGTCAGCGTGAATGCTTGCAGACGGTGAATTGATGTCCTCATAGGCGCCATTTATCTTTTTCTCGTTTTCTCGTTGCGGGTGTTCATTCAATCGTGAACGTGCCCGCTCCGGTGGAGCTAGGGTTCTCTACCGACGTCGCTGTGACTGTGACTGAATTAGGAGTGGGAGGAGCGCCAGGTGCGGTATAGGTGATCGTTGCGGTGTCGCCGTTTCCCGAGCTTCCAACATTTGTCGGATTGGTCAGAGTGCCGCACGCAGAAGGGCAGGCGGCCCCGCCGTTTGTCAAGGCCCACGTCGCTCCCTGGAACTGTCCGTTGTTGTGGGAGATGGTAGCGGTAAAGACCGTCTGGCTCCCAGCCGCAATCGAGGGGGGAGGTGCCTGGAGCGAAAGGGTTGTCGTTTTTTGTCCGATGTTGCAACCAGAGAACAGGGAAAGCAGAGCACATACTAAAAGCATCCTACTGCGCCGCAGAAATGCTCCGGTCACACTAGGCCTACAAACGTCATTGCGCATTAGAAAACCTTCCTTCGGATGTTCGGGAGTTTCCACAACTTCTGGGGAACACGACCCTAGAGTGGTTAGAGGTTTTTGGAAATGGCACTAGGGAGCCAAGAAGAGTGTGAATGGGCTATTGTGAATTGGACTCGTATGTGCTGTTTGTATCGCGGAGATAGCCGCTAAACTGAGGCGTCTCAGGTTCTGCTGGGTCTGAATTCGTGCTCGGCACCGCGAAACAGGGCGCGCATGGCGCGGATGACCCAGCGGGCCAGGAGCACGATGATTAGGACGAAGATTGTGGCAAAGGTGCCCGCTATATATGGGTGGCGCGTGGCCAGCCAAGTCAGGCCGATGGCAAGCGCGTCTTCAACCAGACTAAGAGCGATGTTCGAAAACGGTTCTGGCGAAGGGGTCACGGCGGCACGCGCCGCGGTTTTGCCGCTGTGGGCGATGAGTGCGACGCCCCCGCCCACAAGGGTCGCAAGCAGTTGGTGCTCGGGGGAAAGCTGGCGCGTCGCCTGGTAGGCCAGCAGTCCGGCGATGGGCACGCGGACGAAAGTGTGCAGGGCATTCCAGATCAGATCGAAGGCGGGAATCTTGTCGGCGAAGAATTCGATTGTGAACAGCGCGATGCTGGCGGCGATCACCGGCCAGCCGGCGAGCAGAAGCAGACCTGGCGGGAGTGGAAGATGGCCGAAGCGCGCCAGCAGTCCAAGGACAGCGACGGTGGCGTAGAGATTCAGTCCTGCGGCGAAGCCGATGGCGGCCAGCAGCGCGAACAGTTCGCTGGACGGAATTTCGAGGACGTTGAGCATCTGGTTCGAGAAAACATATCACGGAATGGACCGCGGTCCTTACAAGGAGAGATTAAGCCGGGAACGACAAGGCCGGGTAGCGTTACCGCCTGCATTTGGCAACCATCCTGTTGATCATGAGACGGCTTCCGCAGGAACTGTAGCGCTTAGACCGCAGCAGGCAAAGAGGAAGGACTGCAGAGCCATCGATATTCAGGTGCACGCTATTTTCGCGGTACCACCTCCCATGTCCGAAAACTGGAAGGAGCATCCGCCAAAACAGATGACCAAGCCCGGATCGATTCGGCGCGGAGTGACAAGATCCGGCATTCATCCAGTAGTCGCTGGGAGACAGCCCTTAAGCACGCCGATCCAGTTGCAGACGGCGTCGAACTTCCCGCTCGCATCACTATTTATTCCAAAACGAAGAGGCCGATTTGCGCCCTGAGGCCTATCATCAAAGGCATCGAGTAAACTAGTCTGGAATGAAACACGCGGGAGACGGCCCTTGACGGAAACGGAGTTTAAGAATCACCTCGAGGCGGCGGAGAAGAGCCCGAAAGAGATTGCCGCAGCTGTATCTGGTTTGCCAGAAAAAGTTCTGCGTTACAAGCCCTCTCCCGAAAAGTGGTGCGTGCTGGAAGTCCTGGGTCACTTGGCGGATATCGAGATCGTTTATGGATACCGATTTCGGCAGATGCTGGCGGATACCAAGCCCGCGATCGCCCCAATTGATCAGGACGCGTGGGCCCGCAATCTGAACTATATGGGTTCGCCCGCATCGGAACTGATCGCGTTCTACGGTCTGGGGCGTCATCACAACTTACGGTTGCTGCGAAGTCTGAAGGCTTCCGACTTTTCCAAATCGGCCTTCCATCCGGAAGCGCAACGGGAGGTAACGGTTGCTGACCTAGTGGAGAGGATGAGCGGACACGGAACTGCGCACCTCCAGCAGATTGAAAAATTGAAAGCGGCGGTGAGCAAGAAGTAAGTTCCTCCCACCGTGGCTTTTTCTGAAACTGGATGGCGGTAAACGCTGCCGCCGGGCGTTGCCCGGCCGGACCGCCGGGGACGGCCGTCCCCACAGGTTCGAAAAGAAGGTTATCCCAACATAAATCCAAAAATCAAAAGCCGCTCCTCCATAGGAGCGGCCCTCAAAATGTTTTGTGATCTGCGTTAGAGTGTGGACTCGATCTCGAAACCCCAAGCCTCGAGCAGAGGTTCGGGAATATACTTCGAGTTCTTGTTGCGGCGGGCCCACTCGCGCAGGCGAGTAGACCGCAGATACTGGTCGGGGGAGAGCTTGTATTCGCGCACAACCTGTTCGAATTCGGTGATGGTCGGGGTAATGGGCCCGATCGGCTCAGGCTTGCCCCAGTTCGGATTTCCGCGTCGCTTGGCCATGAAAAATGCCTTTCCACGTATAGGGGATAAAACCGCAATTTCCGTCTAACTATATGATTCTCAGCGTCCCGTACAGGATTCAAATGGAACGTGGGCTTCGGCGGGACAGAAATAGTCCCAAGACTGATTCCGAACGCAAAGCTAATCTGAGACTCAGAAGTGTACAGCGATTTTTAGTGAAAAGTCAACGGAAATTCCCGTGAGGAAGCCATCAAATCTGGCCCAAATATAAGAAAATAAGCGACTTGGTATGGGGGCGATGCGGTTGTTTCGGATGAGCAACGGATTTTCTTGCCGCATGGCTGTTCGCTGAATGAGTCCTACGATCCAACGGCTCCGGGGAGCCAAGGCGGGCGGGATTGCAGGTTACGATCGTAACCGACCGGCGAGCGCGGATGTTGATCCGGCAGGTCGATGGACATAGAGTGCAAACAGGGAGTCCGGCAGATCGGTCCCAGGCTGTCTCATGCCCGTGAATGATACTTGCCCCGCGAATCGGACCCCCCGTTTACCGCTGAGAGATAGGGTCCAGCCATGGGTTTGAAATCGCTGCTACTGTGTTCTGACGAAAAGATCGTACGAGTGCTGCGCCGCGTGCTGGGAGACCTCGATATTGCGGTCGAGTTGTGCCTTGACGCCGACAGCGCGCTGCGAAAGCTGACCCGACAGCGGTTCGAAGCGATCATCGTTGATGTGACCGATGATGGCGCCTCGGACGTGTTGCGGAGCGCTCGCAGCGCTCCCTGCAATAAGCAGGCAGTTGCGGTTGCGATCGTCGAACCGATTATTGGGCTCAAGGCGGTGTTCGGCATTGGTGCGCATTTCGTACTGTACAAGCCGGTGTCCAGTGAACGCGCGAAATCGAGTTTCCGGGCGGCCCGGGCGTTGATGAAGAGTGAGCGACGGCGCAATGCGCGAGTCGCGGTACAAATTCCCGTCGTTCTGCGTAGCTCCGGCGTTGGCGGCAATATGAAGGTGACGACGGTCGATCTGAGCGAAGGCGGCATGGCGGTCAATATTGCGCGTGGACGGCGTCCCGCAGGACGCTGGCAGATCGCTTTTAACTTGCCGGGCATTCAGACGTCTCTGGCGCTTCCAGCTGAGTTTGCCTGGGAAGGGACGGGTAATCAGGCGGGGCTGCGCTTCAGGGATGTCGCCCCGGAAGCATCACGGCAGTTGCGGGAATGGCTCAAACAAAATTCTCCCGAAGTGGAGCAGGATGATCCGCCGATTCGTTGCCAGCTTACCGATCTAAGTCTGGGCGGATGCTATTTGGAGATTTCGTCGCCGTTCCCTGCGGCGAGCCGCGTGTCGTTATCGATGCGGGCCGGCGGAGTGGAAGTGCGAGCGCAAGGTGTCGTGCGGGTCATGCATCCGGACAAGGGGATGGGCATCGAATTCACGCAGGCCACGGTGGAGCATCGCGCGGCCGTGGAAAGATTCCTGGACGTGCTGAACGAGAATCGAACTCTGTTGCACGAATTGCTGGTCGAGCCTGAGGGACTGGAATCCGAGCCCAGCGCGGTAAAGCCGACGCCGATCGAGATGGATGATCCTTTGCTTCAGCTGTTCTATGGCGAATCTTTGACGGTAGAAGAGTTCCACGAGGCCATGCGCAAACAGCGAGCTGTGCCCCCCTCGGTTGCCGACAGCGCATCCGCTGCCGCGCACGCGTAGAGTCGCTAGCACGCGATCCTTTTTGAGATACGTTTCTTCCCGATTGGTCCGCCTTTCTGCTAAAGACATCGCCGGTCGACATCGCTGAGTGCTTGTTCCGTTCGTCTCCAGCCAGCCCGGAGGAAACTAGACTTAGGCAATACAGGAACGGAACCAGAACGCCGTTTCCGGCCCACCGCTCATCGTTACCGCTTCTGAAATCACGCTCAGAGTGTGAACAGCGGTTTGCGGAAAGCTCACGATTCAGCCCATTGAGAGAAGATAGTCCATCATCTGTCCT
>CAZILJ010000308.1:0-4391 GCA_964539915.1 uncultured Acidobacteriaceae bacterium
CTCTGTGAAATAGTTCGGGCCAGCAACAGTGCGGAAGGGTACGGGAATCCGGGGGGGAAACTCTCGAACCCTTCCGTTTTCTGAGTTTATGTTGTCCTCGCGCCCGGTGGCATACCCACCCGGCAGATTGCCGAAAATTCCTCGAAACACGCTTCGCTCAACGCCCGCTCAATAGCCCCGCACTTATCCCTTCCATTATGTCCACCGGCGCGAGGATTTGATTGGATAAGAGTTTTTCGGGCAGAAGCCAGCGCCGGGATATAGGGGAGATAGTCCCACGCAATCCAAAGGCTGCGCTTACTCTGCTAAACTGGCACGTCTTCCGCAAGGAGTAGCTCCTATGGCAGAGCAGAAGCCGCAGACCTTCGCCAATCACACGCGCTGGGATCCGCTGTTTCACTTCTTTCTTATTCCGGTCTTCGCGTTGGGCCTGGTCATGGCCATTGTTCATTTGATCGCCCACCTAAAAGAAAGCGACTTCCGGGATAACTTCCACGCCGCCATGCTGATTTTGCTGGCGACCGCGTTGCTGATCTGGATATCCAAAACGCGTCTCTATGCGCTCAAGGTGCAGGATCGCGTTATCCGCCTGGAAGAACAGTTGCGGCTCATGCGGCTGTTGCCGGAGGCTTTGCGCTCGCGCATTCCAGAGTTGACCGAAAGCCAACTGTGCGGGCTGCGTTTCGCTTCAGACGCTGAGGTCCCCAGGCTGACAGAACGCGCTCTGAACGAAAAACTATCCCGCGCGGACATCAAGAAGTCGATCCAGACCTGGCGGCCGGATTACTGGCGCGTGTGAAAAGCAAACGTCCGACGTCCGGCTTCCGGCGTCGGGTGTCAGCGATCCGGAACTCAGTTTTACGGATCGATAAGGGGATGGAACCCGACAACCGAGGGCAAAGGCCGATCATCCAACGAAGGAAGGCTTGATCGGGAAGCAGAAGGCTGACGCCAGGCGCCCGGTTTTCCAGCGGTAACCGCAGGGTCTGATGCCGAAAGTAACCGCGCTCTTGACCTTTTCAGCGTTGACCGGGGCGAGACCACCGAGTACGATTTTGGTAGAACCTTACGGATCTTCAGCCTAGGGAGAAGCACGTATCTCATAGAGAAATATGCGATTAGCAAAGCTCTATGTTCGGACTGCGGTGCTGGCCCTTCTGGCAGTGGCGGCTTGCGCCTGCCATACCGCGCAGAAGCCAGTGTCTCTTCTGCCGCCTGCAAAGGCGCCCTCACTCAAGCCGACTGCCCCTCCTGTTCAAGTTCCGACAACGGCGGCAGCAAGTTCTCCGGCTCGGGTTGAGGATGACTCGTCTCAGAAATCGGACCGCACCGAATCCGCTCCAGCATCCGGCGCGGCGAGCACCTCGAATTCAGACCCCGTCGCCGATCTCATCGCTCGGGCCGAAAAGGAATACCAGGCTGGATTGGCGAATCATCAGGCCGGCAAGACCGAAGAAGCCAAGCAGAATTTCGACAACGCCCTCAATGCCCTGTTGAGCAGCAATCTGGACATTCGTTCCGACGAGCGCCTGCAAGAAGAATTCGATCGTGTGGTTGCGGGCGTCAATCAGCTTTACCCGGGCGGACCGGGCGCCGACACCGAGGCCCAGCAGAAGTCCGAGCCTGCGCCAATCGACGAAACCAACGGCCTTACTCCCGCGCCGGATGCGGGCGTCAAAGCCAAGGCCCAGGCCGAAATCAAGAACACAAATTCCGACCTGCCGCTGATGATGACGGACCAGGTGGCCGGCTACATCACGTACTTCTCAGGTAGGGGACGCGGTGGCTTCGAGCGTGCCTTTTCCCGCTCAGGTCGTTATCACGACATGATCGTGGCGACGCTGAAGGACGAAGGCGTTCCGCAAGATTTGATCTACCTCGCGCAGGCTGAGTCGGGATTCCATCCGCTCGCCGTTTCCCGTGTGGGGGCACGCGGCATCTGGCAATTCATGGCAAGCCGCGCCCGCGGATACGGTCTGTCACACAATATGTGGGTCGACGATCGCCAGGATCCCGAAAAGTCCACGCGAGCCGCCGCCCACCATCTGAAGGACCTCTACAACCAGTTCGGCGACTGGTATCTCGCCATGGCCGCCTACAATTCCGGCCCGGGCACGGTGCAGGCTGCGGTCAAACGCACCGGCTACGCCGACTTCTGGGAACTCTACCGCCGCAACGTTTTGCCCAAAGAAACACGGAACTACGTGCCCATCATTCTCGCCGTGACCATCATGGCGAAGAACCCATCACAGTACGGGCTGGATGAGGTCCTGATGGAGCACCCGTCGGACTATGACACGGTTACCATTAACTATCCGGTCGATTTGCGATTAGTCGCCGAATGCGTCGGGTCCACATCCGGCGAACTGCAGGATCTGAATCCCAGCTTGTTGCGTCTGACCACTCCGCGTGTTGGCAAATTCGAACTGCGTTTGCCCGCTGGGACCGAGGACGAATACCAGACCGCCATCGCCTCGATCCCGCCCGACATGCGCCTGTGGTGGCGCTATGCCACGGTTCATCCCGGCGACACGCTCGCTTCTCTGGCGCGGAACTATCACACGACGGCCAAATCCATCGCGACCGCCAACCATCTGGAAGACACCGAACTGGAAACCAACGCGAAGTTAGTCATTCCGGTCGCGCCGGGCAAACATCCGCTGAATGACAATGCGACTTATGCGCGCCGCATCACCCGCTACAAAGTTCATGCTGGAGATACGGTCGAAAGCGTCGCCGACAACTTCGGTGTTTCGCCCCAGATGTTGCGCCGGTGGAACGGCCTCCACGGCGATAGTCTCCGGGGTCGCAGAGTGCTGGCCCTGCATCTGCCGATCTCTCCGAGTGCGCATGACGCCGAGGAGGCGTCCTCGCGGACCAAGTCCAAGCGCCCCAAGACCACCGAGACCGCCACGGTTAAACCTCCTGCCACCAAGTCGGCGCTGCTCGAGCACCTGCCAACCGAGCAAGCGGCAGTTGTACATCACAAAGTAAAAAGCGGCGAGACGCTATACTCCATCGCGAATGCCTACCGAACCACTGTCGCCACCCTCAAGCGCGACAACCGCAACGTCGCGGTGATCCGCCCTGGCATGATTCTGATCGTCGAACCGAGCCGGTAAGCACCCGCGGTAACATCACCCCGTTTCACAGTGGGTTGGTCCTGCCCTCCAGGGCACTGCCCTGACGGATGAGCAGATCGTCCATCTGCTCACCAAGGGCAACGACGCCAAAAAAGCGCGCCCCAAGAAAGCAATCGGCTGCCTTTCTGCCGGCCACGCCAAGGCTGTCGCCACCTCTGAAAAGTCTCTCAAAGAGTCTTCCGCCGCAACGATTCGATCGCCCTCACCGATTGCGTGACTTTTGCACCCCGTGAGGCATCTTCGTTTGGGTCCGAGGTCTTCAGTCTCACGGCTGAGGTCTGAGGTCCGGTCTCAGCTCTGTTTTCCTTTAACTTATTCATCTCCGCTTAATATTCCTGTTACCTGCCGTTGATTTTCCTCTGCTATCTCTCAAGCCAACATCTTTCAATCTCCTTGGAGGAAAAAGAATATGAATCTCTCCCGCAGTCTGTGCGTCAGGCTGTCCGCTGTTTTACTGGCTGCAACTGTCGCTGCAGTGGGCCCCGCAGTCGCCCAGAACACCCGCCCGATTCAACGCGTTCTTCTGATCAGCGTCGATGGAATGCACGCTGTTGATTTCGTGAACTGCGCCAATGGCATCAGCACCACCAACAACGGCCAACCCTTTTGCCCAGCAATTGCTGCCCTGGGCCAGACTGGCATCAACTACGTCGCCGCCAGCACCTCAAAGCCTTCGGACTCCTTTCCCGGCCTGACGGCCATCATCACCGGTGGAACCCCGGCCCTGACCGGCGTCTATTACGACGTCGCGTATTCCAGGAATTACGATGCCCCTGCGAAAACCACGGGAAATGGTGTTTTTGGGGCGCCTGACCTCTGCACCCCCTTTGGGCCGCCAACGGGTACAACAACCGAATATGAAGAAGGCATCGATTTCGACAAGACCAAGGTAAACGGTGGCGCTCCCGGCGCGGCCCTAACTGATGGCGGGATCAACTCCATCGATCCCAAGAAATTGGTTCGCGATCCGAGTCGAGGGTGCGCGCCTGTATTCCCATGGGAATTCGTTCGTACCAATAGCATCTTCAGCGTGATTCACAGCCACGGCGGATTCGCGGCATGGTCTGATAAGCACCCTGCCTACTCTTCCGCCGCCTCGGGCATCGGACCGAGTGCCCTCGACGATTTCTATGCACCTGAAATCAACTCCACGGTGATCGGTCTTCCGGGAGTTAAAACTCCGACAGGCATATCCTGCGCCGCAATCCGTGATAAAGGCTCCGACCTGACGGCCTGGACCAACAGCTT
>CAZILJ010000309.1:0-4328 GCA_964539915.1 uncultured Acidobacteriaceae bacterium
AGCCAGGCGTTCTCACCGAACATTCCGTCGGGCACGCTGGCGTGGAGCGATGAATTCACTAACTCCGGCGGCGCTGCGGCGCAACCGAATCCCGCGTTCTGGACCTACGACACCGGCAACAGCGGCTTTGGAAACAACGAACTCGAAAACTACTGCGCGTGGGGCTCTTCCGCGAGTCCCTGCAGCACGACGAACCCCAGCGCGTTTGTGGGAACCGACGGCTATCTGCATATCGAGGCGCAGCAGCCGTCAGCCGGGGTTTACACCTCGGCACGGTTGAAAACTCAAGGCTTGTTCAGCTTTCAGTACGGCCGCCTTGAGGTGCGTGCCCGGGTGCCGGAGGCACAGGGGTTTTGGCCCGCAGCATGGTTGATGGGAAATAACATCGCAACCGTTAATTGGCCGGCCTGTGGCGAACAGGACGTGCTGGAGCGCGTCAATGGACCAGGCTCGCCCGATTGGAATGCGGGGTCCGTACACGGAACCGGTTTCACTGGGGGCACGGGACTCGGCACTCTCTACGACTTCCCCAATGGGACGACCGCAGCCGCGTGGCATACCTACGGCATGATCTGGTCCCGGGGCAGCGTGGCCTATTACATTGACGATCCCACTCATCCCTATGCCACGTACACAACCTCGAGTTTAGGTAGCCTCAGTGGTGCGGTTTGGCCATTCGATGCCGGGCAAAGCAATTTCATCCTCTTGAATTTGGCGGTCGGCGGGAGTTGGCCGGGTTCTCCCGACGGAACCACTCCGTTCCCGTCTGAGCTGTTGATCGATTACGTTCGGGTGTACACGAACTAAACTAAGAAGCGTGGACCAGCTCGCGGTTGCGAACGGCGAACCAGTTTAGCAGGCCTAAGGCGATGGTCGCAGCGACGATCAGCGACTGACCGAAGTCCACTCGTGTTACAAGTGCGGCGCACATCAGAACTGCGGCAACAGCGAGGATATTCCCGGCAGGCAAACGAAACCCGGCTTTCCCCGGCTGCTTTCGCCGCAGCACTGGCAGCGCGGCACAGCACACGGCATAGTAAAGCAGGCGTGCGACGGCGGAGAGCGTGACATTCCACTTGAATTCGCCGCTTAGCGCAAAAGCCCAAACCAGCGCCGCAAACACAAGAATCGAAACGTAGGGCGTGTGAAATCGCGGATGGATCGATGCGAAAACTTTGGGGAAATCTCCTTGTTCGGCCAAGGCGTAAGTAACGCGTGGCATGCCCAGAATCTTGGCGCTCAGATAGCCATAGAAAGAAACAAGCGCGCCCACCGCGACCAACGCGGCTCCGAAAGCACCAACCGCGATCCGAGCCACGTCGGCCAGCGGACGCGTGCTGTGCGCCGCGTCCGGAAGGAGGCCAACCACAACCCATTGAATGAGCGCATAGAGGACAGTGCAGGTCAGAAGAGCGGCGAACAGCGCGAATGGAGCGTCGCGGCGCGGATCCTTAGCTTCCCCCATCGGCGCGAGCGCGGTCTCGAATCCTCCGTAGGCAAACACCAGCAACAACACGGCTCGCAACCATTGGTTGGTGCTAACGACAGCTGGCGCGTGGGTCGAGATTCCGCCGGGATGCGCATGCAGTGCGAATAATCCCAATGCGATCACCGCAAACAGGGGCACGAGTTTTGCCGCCGTGAAGAAGTTACTGACTTGGGTACCCGCGCGCACGCCACGCACGTTGATGGAGGCGAGCACGCCGACCAGGACGGTAAGAATCAACGCGCGTGGCAAAGGATCGGTAGCATGCGGCCAGAACTCGCCGAGATAAATCACAAACAGGTTTGCATTGGCGGCCGGGGCTGCAATCTGTCCCAGGCAGAGCATCCAAGCCACCTGAATTCCCATCGCGCGCCCAAAGGCCGCACGTGCGTACAAGTAAGGACCGCCAGCTTGCTGAAATCGCGAAGCAACTTCGGCAAAGCAGCCGAAGATCGTGCCCATCCCAGCCCCCGCCAGAAGAACGGCAATCGGGCTGAGATCTCCAATGAGACTAACCACAGTGGACGGTAGTCCGAACACGCCACTACCGATAATGGAGTTCACGATGAGCGCCGTAAGGCTCCAGCGACCGATGGCGCGAACCAATCCCACGCTGGACGTGTTCTTCTGGCTGGTTTCGATCACCGCGAGTTTGTATCACAAACCGTGGAGACTTTGTCCATGGAATAGGCAGAACCGTTTGTCGCGGGCGCCGAGAAGTTCGTTCGGTCGCATGGTGACGTTCGACAAAAAACCGAGAGCACTAACGTGCAGAGAAAAATATTGCAGGTTGAATTGTGGCTGGACCACTTCGCGGAAGGCGTGAAAAGCTGCGCCAATCCAGAGTTTTGACGTTGTGACCTTTGGTCGGACCAAAGTAACGCGCAGAATTACGAAAGGCGCATGCCCATGGGAATCTATTCGCTGCACGCTGCCGATGAGATGTTTGAGTGGCAAACAGAATGTCCATCGAAGACATGAACGACCTCCATCTCCGAATCGCGCGCGTCACCGAAGATCTGCGCACCATCCAGCAGGACCTCAACTGCGCCGCCATGCAAGCGCCGAGTGACCCGGAACTGATGGAGTCGCTCAACTCCCTTTCGGAAACGGAGCCGATTGAAACCCTGCGCTCAGCTCTTGATCAGATGCGCCACTTCCTCTGGTTCTATTCGCAAGTCATGAGTAACGAACCGGAACTGGGAGACAAGTTGCGACAGGCAGGGCCGACGAAAACTGCCACCGACGAGGCGCCGAAGACCGGCACCTCTTTTCTGGATCAGCTTTCCCGCGCCGACGAACTCATGTTGCTCCATCATCTGGCGGAGGCCAGACGCCGCAAACCAAACTAACTTACATGGTACTTCGTAGAGATGTAGCTGGCCGCGTCTTTTCTCACCAAGCCAACCCCTTCGCTAGAATCCACGCCCGCCAACAAGGGTCTTGAGCACTTCACCAGTCGCGCTCAGCACTGTGAAATCCGCAAAAGCACCGGGCGTTAAAGCTCCGTGTCGGGCCGACAACCCTGCGGCTCGCGCAGGATTCAGAGTTGCCGCACGAACGGCATCTCGCAGACTCCAGTGAGAAAACTTCGTCACGTTGCGCACCGCACGATCCATCGTGAGCACACTTCCCGCAAGGCTGCCATTGGAGGTGCACTTTCCGTCTTTCACGTCGACCTCGATCGGTCCCAACTGGTAACGTCCGTCCGGCATGCCGGTCGCTGAAATCGCATCGGTAATGAGCACAGCGCGTTCGTAGCCTTTGGCCTGCAGGAAAACTTTCACGACGGGAGGTGCCACATGGATTCCATCGACGATGATGTCGGCGCTGAGGCGGTCATCGCTGAGCACTTCACCGATGATTCCGGGGTCGCGATGGTCCAGCGGCCGCATGGCGTTGAAGGTGTGCGTCGCGTGGCGCGCTCCGGCTGTTACGGCATCCTGAGCGACAGGCATCTCAGCGTCGGAGTGTCCAATGCTTACGCAAACATTGCGCCGCGCAGCCTCCGCAATCACGCCCATCGCGCCGGGAATTTCCGGGGCAATCGTCAGCATGCGCACATGCCCACGCGCCGCCTGCCAAAGGCGCTCGAAGATGTCAACGGTAGGCGCTACCAGATTTTCCGGAGGATGCACTCCTCGCCGCTTGTGGCTCAGAAATGGTCCTTCGAGATGAAGGCCCAGCGGCCGAGCCTGTACGGGATGACCACTCGTCGTTGTGGCGGCCGTCTCGATCGCGTCGGCCAACCGTCCCAGAGCAGCACAGGTTGCATCGAGCGGTGCCGCGACGGTGGTAGGAAAGTATCCGGTCACTCCGTGGGTCGTCAGAAACTTGCCCAGACGCGGCAGTTCGGATGGCAGTGCCCGCATCGCATCCAGTCCCGCCCCACCATGAATATGGATATCGACAAAACCCGGGGCCAACACCGCATCGCCGAAATCAACGAGCGAGATGTTACGCGAGATTTCTTTCTCCGACCGCGTGGACACTTCCGAGATCAGCCCGTCTTCCACGACGAGCAACGGATTCACAATCTCCTGCTCCGGAGTATAAAGTCGGCTTGCGGTGAATACCGTTTTCATTCGGGGTTGTCGTGGAGCGAAAATCTATCGTAGTCGTACCTTCAGTTTCAGACAACCTCGCCAAGGAAAGAGCTGGTACCCTTTGCGGCCTCAAGCGCGTGAGCCCCACGCTGGCTCCAGTGGCGCTGCGTCGAAGCAAAGCAAGCTTCGCCCAGAGTGCTATAATCTGCGAGTAAGTTAAGCAGTTCCTGCCAAAGGCGTTCAGCAGTTCTCCAGCGCCTCTGCACACGTCGGGGAGTGGCTCAGCCTGGTAGAGC
>CAZILJ010000310.1:0-4981 GCA_964539915.1 uncultured Acidobacteriaceae bacterium
CGCAATACCGACCGTCAGGAGATGCTTCTGGAAGCCTGCAAACGCTTCTCGGGAGTGGAAGTGCCATAAGCGAAGAGAATTTGGAGTCGGCCGCCGCTGGACTCGCATCCCGCAAGCTAGACTCGTTTTCGAATCATCCACCTCATCACAGAAACTCCGAGCCCAGCGAGCGTGGCAATCTTCCGTACCGCCCACGCTCTGTGGTTCGGGATAAAGTGCCAAACAACTAAGAGCAAACAGGAGCAGACCGATGCTTCCCATCGCTGCGCCGCCGGCGTCCATACTCGCGGCTTCCCTTCCGAGCGGGGCGCCGTGTAGTCCCTTTTTTCCTTCTTTTGCTTCTCGTGTTTCTTCAATGAGTGTCGCGCTAGCCGGAGAAATTGCCGGAAATGCCAGGAAGAGCCCTCCAACGGCCGCACCGAACTGCTTGGCGATGACTCCCGCGATGGCAGTAACGAGTCCACCGAAAAACAAACCGAACCGCGTAATCATGCCATCTTGTTTGACCCGAGAGCCTTCATTTTGTAGCGCATCATGATCCAGCTCACCAAAGAGGCGTAGAAAAAGAAGGCTACCGCGCCTGCCATCATGGAACGCGCCTCCGTGGCAGCATACGAAGGCCCCTCCGTCGCGACAGTCAGGCCCAACGTGGCCGGCGCCACCGAAGGCGCCGCGCCGCACAATCCAGCGAAGCTCCTTGGTTTGAGGGTTTGAGCACATCGCCAATGATCGCGAAGCCAGAAACGACCGCCCCGCAGACCAGAAATCGGATGAGAATTGGAATCATTTCATCCCCGATTTCACCAACTTCCGTGCGTGATCCGGCCCCTTCACTCCCAGGACTCGGTATTTCTCCTTTGAAAGTCTGTGATAGTTCACAAAGAATTCTTCCAGCTCCCGGCAGAAGTGTTTTCCCAGATCATCAATCGTTTTAATGTTTGCCCAACTGTGTGCACCCTGCTCGACTGCCACGATTCGATCATTCCGCTCCGTGTCTTTCTTATTTCCCTGCTCTCCCTCGATTACGCCGATTGGGCGGCACCTCAGCACGCATCCCGGAAACGCGGGCTCATCCATCAACACCAGTACGTCCACCGGATCGCCGTCGTCCGCTAAGGTTGAGGGAACGAACCCGAAGTCATACGGAAATGTCATCCCGGCAGGCAGTACTTTTTTCAATTCAAAGATGTGCTCATCGGGATCGAAGGCGAATTTGTTGCGGCTTCCTTTTGGGGTTTCGACGACGACCCGAAGCAGTTGCTTATCGTCTGAATCGAAAGGCTTTAAGCGGGTCGGGTCTGCAACACCATGTTTCTTGCTCATTCGGCGTCCTGAACCTCCTTTTACGCTCAGAGGTGGATGCCCAACTTTGAAGTAAGGTTTGTTTCTTTCAAGAGTGACGCATACTGGCAGCTCTGCGATTCGCCCGTCCCCAGGCCATCGCGCGACAGCGTTTCGAAGGAATACAGACGCGCAGCCTTCGCCTCTATCAAAAACCCCGATCGTATGCAGTTGAAATTACGATTGGTACCGATCGTGTCGTTCGTGCGAGACTACGCTTCATGTTCGGACTCGCAGGCCGGAATGCAAGAGCAAACATCACGCTTGATGTGTACCTCCGCCTGACCAAAATGTGCGTTTGCTGCGGTCCTCCTGCCTCTCTCTAGTTTCCGATTGTCCTGATTCGACGTAACGATCCTTAGCATCCGAGGGGTACGTGTATATGAGCGCAACGCCCAATCTTTGGGAGGAGACGATTCAGCCCGGGGCCACTTGGTCCCATGTGCTGAAGCGAGGAACGGCTTTGCGAGTCGTCGATCTGGAAGGCGACGCGAATGTCGGCGCAATCTTTTACAACTTCGAGTGCCTCGTCGAGCGCTACAACATGCCCGACACGCTCAAGGCCCAACACATCGCGCGGCTGACCACCGGCTTTGTACTGTATTCCGACATGGGGCGGATTCTTCTCTCGGTTATTGCGGACACCGTGGGCTGGCACGATCCAATTGGCGGCACTTCAAACGTACACTTGGTTGAGAAAAAATACGGGCCGTCCACCTACCAGGAAAGCCGCAACGACTACCCCAAGAACGGCCGCGACAGTTTCTTGATTGAGCTAGGCAAGTGGGGACTCGGGCCGCGCGACCTCGTGGCCAACATCAATCTGTTCAGCCGCGTCGACGTTTCCGAGGACGGCAGCATGACTTTTGTTCCCGGCAACTCCAAGGCAGGTGACTCTGTTGAGTTGCGCGCAGAGATGAATGTTCTCGCGATTCTGAATACCTGCCAGCACCCGCTCGATCCCAGTCCGAAATATGAGCCGAGGCCCGTGCAAGTGGCGATCCGTCAAGTTCCAGTTCCCGCCACGGACGATCCCTGTCGAATTTCGCGACCTGAGAACGGGCGGGGATTCACGCTAACCGAACGATATTTCCTCTGAGGACGCAACCATGAGCACTACGACCATATCCGGAAAGAATCTCATCGAGAGCAAACTCAGTCAGTCGAAAGCAATTTACCGACATGAGATACTCGCCGGCGAACCGTGGATCCGCGAACTGAGAAAAGGTCAGTATTTCCGAATCGTCGATCTCCACGGAAACCAGGCGGTCGACACGCTCTTTTACAACGCCCACGACTACTCCGATCGGTACAGTGCCCAAGACACGATTCAGCAACAGCGCAATATCTACCTGACCGCCGGGACAAAACTGATCTCCACGGCTGGCACCCTGCTACTCACGATTGTGGCGGATACGTGCGGACGTCACGACACTCTGGGTGGGGCCTGCGCAAACGAAAGCAATATGGTTCGGTATGCTCTCGAAAAACGTCACATGCACGCCTGCCGCAGCAGCTTCTTGAAAGCCATCACTGAGTGGGACCACGGGATGTCGAAGCGCGACATCACGAGCAATATCAATTTCTTCATGAATGTTCCCGTGACTTCGGAAGGTAAGCTCACGTTTGAGGACGGAATCTCCGATCCTGGCAAATACGTCGAGATGCGAGCGGAAATCGATGTGCTTGTCCTCATCAGTAACTGTCCCCAACTGAACAATCCTTGCAATGCCTATAACCCGACTCCGGTTGAAGTATTGATCTGGGACTCAGCTCTGTGACCCGGAGCCATGATGTTTCGTAAGGTTCTCATCGCCAATCGCGGCGCGATCGCCTGTCGTATCATCCGCACGCTGCGCAAGATGGGGGTGCCCTCCGTCGCGGTCTACTCCCAGGCTGACCGCCACTCGCTTCACGTGGATCAGGCCAATGAAGCCGTCTGCGTCGGCCCTGCACCGGCTGCGCAGAGCTATCTTTCCATTCCCTCTCTACTGGAAGCTACGCGAAAGACCGGCGCCGAGGCGATTCATCCGGGGTATGGCTTCCTCAGCGAGAACGCTGGATTCGCGGAAGCGTGCGCGGCAGAAGGAGTTGTCTTCATCGGACCGACCCCCGCGCAGATGCGGGACTTCGGCCTCAAACACACGGCTCGCCACATTGCCGCCGCGAACGGCCTCCCGATGCTGCCGGGCAGCGGATTGCTCGCCGACATTCATGCCGCACTCGCAGCTGCTGACCAAGTCGGATATCCCACGATGCTCAAAAGCACTGCCGGGGGCGGTGGCATAGGAATGCGCTTGTGCAGTTCACCCGCCGAACTCCGCGAAGCCTTTGCAGCAGTCTCGCGGCAGAGTCAAGCAAGTTTTGGCAGCAGCAGTCTCTATCTCGAACGCTTCGTCTCCGAGGCCCGGCACATCGAAGTGCAGATTTTTGGCGACGGACAAGGATCCGTCATTGCCTTAGGCGAACGCGACTGCTCGGTGCAGCGCCGTAACCAGAAAGTGATCGAAGAGACTCCCGCTCCCGGTCTCGATGCAACGATTCGCGAAAAGTTATTGGAGTCTGCAATCCGGTTGGGAAAAGCAGTTCACTACCAATCGGCCGGCACGGTCGAGTTCATCTATGACAATTCCAGGGGTGAATTCTATTTCCTCGAAGTGAACACGCGCCTGCAGGTAGAGCACGGCGTCACAGAAGAGGTAACGGGCGTCGACCTTGTGGAGTGGATGGTGAAACAGGCGGCAGGCGAAATGCCCGCGCTCGGAACCACCAATATCCGGCCATCGGGGTGTTCGGTCCAAGTGCGCATCTATGCAGAGGATGCCGCAAAGGATTTTCAGCCCAGCGCCGGCCGTCTGACCCATGTCGTGTGGCCGGACGATGCCCGCGTCGAGACCTGGGTGGATTCAGGCACTGAGGTCACTCCGTTCTACGATCCCATGCTGGCGAAAGTGATTGTGCATGGTTCCAGCCGTGTCGAAGCACTTGCCCGTATGCGCACGGCACTGCATGCATGCGAACTCTCCGGCATTGAAACCAACCTCTCGTACTTGGAGCGGGTCTGTTCCGATCCAAACTTTGTGAACGGCGGTGTCACCACTTCGTTCTTGCGGGACTTTCCCTACCCGCGGCGGGCCATCGACGTCCTCGAACCGGGCACGCAAACGACTGTCCAGGACTATCCCGGACGCCTCGGCTACTGGCATGTCGGCGTGCCGCCCTCTGGCCCGATGGATTCGCTTGCCTTTCGCTTCGCAAACCGCCTGGTTGGCAATGCGGAAAACGCCGCTGGGCTCGAATTCACGCTCACCGGCCCCACCTTACGTTTCGCCTGTGAAACAACGATCGCACTCACGGGTGCGGCGTTCGGAGCCCGCCTGAATGGCCAACCGACGCCCCAGTGGCAGGCCATTGGCGTCAAAAAGGATTCGGTGCTCGAACTAGCGGGTGCGGAAGGCGCGGGAGCACGAGCGTATCTCGCGGTGGCAGGTGGCTTCGAAGCTCCGCTTTATCTCGGCAGCCGTTCCACTTTCATCCTGGGGAAATTCGGAGGTCAGTCGGGTCGCGTGCTGCGCTCCGGTGATGTGCTGCATATCGGCAAGTATGACCCCACTTCCAAGACGCCCGAGCTCAGGTCGAG
>CAZILJ010000311.1:0-9529 GCA_964539915.1 uncultured Acidobacteriaceae bacterium
CGACGGAGCGCTCTTTGGCGTCTTCATTAACCAGGGCGAAGTCTGCTCGGCCGGGAGCCGCATCCTGGTGCAGAAATCGATCTACAAGAATTTTGTCGAAGCCATGACGGAGAAGGCGAAGAAAATCAAGCTCGGCCCGCCCCTCGAGCGCGCGACCAAGATGGGCCCGCTGGTCAGCAAAGAGCAGTACGACCGCGTCAACTCATATATTGAGATCGGCAAGAAAGAGGCGACTCTTACCTCCGGCGGCGGACGCCCGGAAAAATTCGCCAAGGGTTTTTACGTCCAGCCCACAATTTTCAGCGACGTCACCAACTCCGACCGCATCGCTCGCGAAGAAATCTTCGGCCCGGTCGCGGCCGTAATTCCCTTTGAAGACGAAAAAGACGCGCTCAAGATCGCCAACGATTCCCCGTACGGCTTGGCCGCTGCTGTCTGGACCCGCGACATTTTCAAGGCCATGCGCTCGGTAAAAGCTTTGCGCGCCGGAATCGTCTGGGTCAACCACATGCAACCCACCTACGTCGAAGCGCCGTGGGGAGGCTACAAGCAATCCGGATTCGGCCGCGAACTCGGCCCCGGGGGCATCGAAGAATATCTCGAGACCAAGCAGGTCTACATTAACCTGAACGAAGCGCCGATCGGCTGGTATTGAGACTGAACAGGGAAGGGCAAAACTTTCAGTCGCGCCCTTCGGACCGCAAAACGCCGCGGCTTCGGCCACAGGGAATCGAAAGGCAGATTCCTGTTTCGGAGAATTGAGAACTGGACTTTACGATGTCAACCATTCAACTTCGCACCCCGATTCCCGGCCCAAAATCCAACGCCCTCTCCGAGCGCCGCGCCAAAGCCGTGCCGCGCGGTCTGTCTCACGGTACGCCCATCTACGTCGCCAAAGCCGAGGACGCATGGCTTGAAGACGTTGACGGCAACCGCTACCTCGATTTTGCCGGTGGCATCGGTTGCCTCAACGTTGGCCATCGCCAGCAGGCTGTCGTCGATGCGGTGAAAGACCAGCTCGACCGCTTCTTGCACACTTGCGTGCAGGTCACGCCTTATGAGAGCTACGTCCGCCTCGCCGAGCGTATGAACGAGGTGACTCCGGGCAAGTTCGCCAAGAAGACGATTTTCCTAAACAGCGGCGCCGAGGCCGTCGAGAACGCCGTCAAGATCGCCCGCGCCTACACCAAGCGTCCCGGCATTATCGCCTTCGAAGATGCCTTCCACGGCCGCACCATGATGACGCTGGCTCTCACGAGCAAAACACATCCTTACAAGGCTGGATTCGCGCCCTTTCCCGGCGAAGTGTATCGCGTCCCGTTCGCTTACTGCTATCGCTGTTCCTATACTTTAAAGTATCCGTCGTGCGACCTTTATTGCGCGCGCCATCTCGAAGACACGTTTAAGCGTGTCGTAGCCAACGAAGAAGTTGCCGCGGTGATTGCCGAACCCGTCCTCGGAGAAGGTGGATTCATCGCGCCACCACCTGATTATTTCCAGGTCCTGGTTGATCTCTGCCACAAGCAGGGGATTCTTTTCATTGCCGACGAAGTTCAGTCCGGCTTCGGTCGCACCGGCGCACTTTTCGCCAGCGAGCGTTACGGCATTGAGCCCGATCTTATGGTCACTGCAAAATCGCTCGGTGGAGGCTTGCCGCTTGCGGGCGTAACCGGACGCGCCGAGATTATGGACGCTCCTGGCGTTGGCGGCCTGGGTGGAACTTTCGCGGGCAACCCACTGTCCTGCGCCGCAGCCTTGGCGGTGCTCGACTTGTTTGAACGTGAGAATTTGTTGGAGCGCGCTAACGAACTCGGCAATCGGTTCCAGACGCGTGCGCGCGAGTGGCAGTGTCGCTGGCCGATCATCGGCGACGTGCGCGGCCTCGGTGGTATGCAAGCCATCGAACTGGTGAAGTCGCAGGAGTCAAAGACGCCAGCGTCGGAGGAAACCAAGAAGATCACGCAATATTGTTACGAGCATGGCCTGATCACGATCACGGCGGGTTCGTACTCCAATGTGATCCGCGTCCTCGTTCCGCTGGTCGCCACCGACGCGCAAATCGAGGAGGGCCTGGCGGTGCTGGAATCCGCATTGGCGACAGTGTGCGACAAAAAAGGTGCTGTAGCTCAATTAGTCTGAGCCGTTTGTGCGGGTCCGGCTCCGTAACCCCGACAGGCCGAGCGATGCTCGGCTTGTTCTCGGTTGCCCAACCGGAAATCTGCCACCCGAACGCGGTATCATAATTGGATAGCGGAACCTCACGATGCCTCGAGGCATCTGACCAACAACATTCTTCGCGATAGCAGAGGCTTACCATGACTGTAGCCGCACCTCCAACCACCAAGCTCACGAACTACATCGACGGCCGCTGGACCGACTCGCACGCCTCGGAATGGCGCGACGTCATCAACCCCGCGACCGGCGAAGTTTTAGCCAGCGTTCCGCTCGCCGATGCCGCTGAGGTGAACCAGGCTGTGGAGGCGGCGGCAGCAGCCTTTCCGGAATGGCGCCGCACTCCGCCCGAAGACCGCATCCAGCCTCTGTTCAAGCTGAAGATGCTACTCGAAGAGCATATCGACGACATCGGGCGGATCATCACTACGGAGAACGGTAAAACCTTCACCGAAGCGAAAGCCGAGATGCGCCGCGCCATCGAAAATGTGGAGGTGGCTTGCGGCATCCCGATGATGATGCAAGGCTACAATCTCGAAGACGTCGCTCGCGGCATCGACGAGATGATGATCCGCCAGCCGATCGGCGTCACCGCGGCTATTGTGCCTTTTAATTTTCCAGGCATGATTGCGTTCTGGTATCTGCCCTACGCTATCGCCACGGGAAACACCTTCATTCTGAAACCCAGCGAACGCGTGCCGCTCACCATGCGCTACGTGTATGAATTGCTGGAGAAGACTGGCTTGCCGAAGGGCGTGGTCGGCTTGGTCAACGGAGGCAAGGCCGTCGTCGATGCGCTCATCGACCACCCCAAAGTTCGCGCCATCAGCTTCGTCGGTTCGACTCCGGTCGCGCGATACATTTACGCGCGCTCGGGCGAGCAAGGTAAGCGCTGCCAGTGTCAGGGCGGAGCGAAGAATCACGTCATCGTTCTTCCCGACGCGGATATGCCGATGGCGACTCAGATCATCAGCGACAGCGCTTTTGGCTGCGCCGGGCAACGATGTCTGGCCGTTTCTGTCGCAGTCACGATCGGGGAAGCGCAGAAGACTTTTCGCGACTCGATCGCCGACGCAGCCTCAAAGCTCCGCGTGGGCAATGGGCTCGAAGACGGTGTTCAAATGGGTCCCGTAATCACGTCGCAGAGTAAAGAACGCGTGGAATCGCTGATCGGGCTGGGCGAAAAACAGGGAGCGAAAGTCCTGCTCGACGGCCGCAACTCGAAGATCCCGAAATACGAATCCGGCAACTTCGTGAAGCCGACGATTCTCGATGACGTTCCGGCAACCAGCGATCTGGCCGATACGGAAATCTTCGGTCCCGTGCTCAGCCTTGTGCACGCCGACAGCATGGACGAAGCGCTGGCTTTCCTCGAACACAGCGCTTATGGAAACCAAGCGTCTCTGTTTACTTCGAGCGGATCCGCCGCGCGCCGCTTCCGCTACGAAGCGCCGGCGGGAAACATTGGCATCAATATTGGGGTCGCCGCGCCTATGGCTTACTTCCCGTTCAGCGGATGGAAGAACAGTTTCTTCGGCGATCTGCACGGACAGGGGCGCGACGCGATTGAGTTCTACACCGACAAGAAAGTTGTCGTCGAACGCTGGGCTAAAGAGCAGAGCCGGAAATTCTAGGGCGCACTTCCGCGGCTAAAGCCGCGAAATGATTTTGATGCGCTTTGCGGCACGACTGAAAGTCGTACCCTTCCCAAGTCGAGTCACATCTAGCATAAGGGAGTCTTAGACAATGACTGCTACGGTTGCGAATCCCGCGGAGAAAATGACGGGACAGGAAATCGTTGATCTCACCAAGAAGCACACGCTGTTTGAGTGGTCGGCGCAGTCGAAGGTGGATCCGATCCCGATCGATCACGCCAAGGGCATTTACTTCTGGACGCCTGAGGGCAAGCGCTTTATCGACTTCAACAGCCAGTTGATGTCGGTCAACATCGGTCACGGTGACGAGCGTGTGATTCGCGCGATCAGCGAGCAGGCCGCGAAACTCGCCTATGCCAATCCTTTCATGGCGACTGAACCGCGAGCCCGCCTTGGTGCCAAACTCGCGGAGATTACTCCCGGCGATATCGACACCTTCTTCTTCACCAACGGCGGCGCCGAAGCCAACGAGAACGCCATCAAGATCTCCCGCTTCTTCACGGGACGGCACAAGATCATAGCGCGTTACCGCTCGTATCACGGGGCGACCGCGGGTGCGATCTCGCTCACGGGAGATCCAAGGCGCTGGGCGGCGGAACCGGGAATTCCCGGCGTGGTGCGCGTGCTCGATCCGTATCATGGCATCGAGCGAGGCTGGGAGTCCGCGGAAACCTCGCTTGCCATGATTGAAGAGACGATCGAGCTCGAAGGCCCGCACACGATTGCCGCTTTCATTCTGGAAACCGTGGTCGGGACCAACGGCATTCTCATTCCACCGGACGGATATCTCGAGGGCGTGCGGAAACTGTGCGACAAATACGGCATATTGATGATCGCCGACGAAGTCATGGCTGGCTTCGGACGTACGGGCGAGTGGTTTGCCATCGATCACTGGAAGGTCGTTCCGGATTTGATCTGCATGGCCAAGGGGCTCACTTCGAGCTATCTGCCGCTCGGCGCGGTGGGAATGCGGCATCACATCGCGCAGCACTTTCAGGACAAAGTGTTTTACGGGGGGCTGACTTACAACTCGCATCCCATGGGATGCGCGGCGGCCCTGGCCACGATCCGCGTTTACGAAGACGACAATCTTATCGAGAACGCGAAGAGGATGGGCGCGATCATGAAAGAGCTGGGGCGCGAATTACAGGCGAAGCATCCTTCGGTGGGAGCGGTGCGGTCCATCGGGTTGTTTGGCATCGTCGAGTTGGTTCGCAGCCGCAAAACGCGGCAGCCAATGGCTCCGTTCAACGGCACGTCGGAAGAAATGAGCGCGCTGGGCCGATACTTCCGCGAACAAGGGTTGTATACGCTGGTGCGGTGGAACACCTTCTACACCAATCCTCCGCTGTGCATTAACGAACAGCAACTGCGAGAGGCGTTTGCTATTATCGATATGGGGCTCGAGATTACTGACAAAGCAGTGAAGGACTAGGTGGAACAGATCGGCCCAAAAGGTCCGCAAGTCTGCTGTAGAATCAGCATAAGATAGCCGTTCGTTCGAGAGCTTATGAGAAGAATTGCTGCGTTAATGCTTCTGGGCGCGATGAGCGTCGGTTGCGGCGTCGGAGCAGTCGCTCAGACGCGAACCCGCGTGATGCCTGAGGACCGAGCTTCGCGGAAAGCGGAGAGGCGACAGCAGAAAACAACGAAGAAGTACGCGAAGGCGCAACGGAAGGCCGAGCGAAAAATGCTAAAGACAGAACGAAAAAACACCAAGCGATTCTGATTCCTTCGAGCCACGTCGCGGTTTTGTGCGGTCCACAGTTACTCGCTTCCACAGTTATTCTCTTATCCTCTTATTCTCTATGGGTGCGAGCCGCGTTCTTCAGTACAGGAAACTTTGATTTCCCGCAATTGTATTCGCAGTGCCAGCGGAATCCGTTGGTATCATGCGGCCCATATCCCCAAAAACGGTTAGATAGAGCGTGTCTTGCTCGACTGCTGAACCTTCGACGAAGGCGTGATCGTTTTCCCGCAGTCCGGGCGCAAGTCCGTGGCACAAGGCGGGTCACTCTGATCTTGTCGAGCATGACGGGGTCTTCCAGTGCCATTGCGAAAAATACCAAGGCTTGCGAAGTTCGCTTGCCAACAGATTGAGTGACTACGAGCCAATCATTGCTGGACTATGCGGGCGAAGGCGACACCAAGGTAGTAGCAGAGTTTGCGGGACCGTCCAGTCGATACATCGAAAAGCCAGAGCGAGTGGAAGATGCCAACGAAATCTGATCTCGGGCTGCACTGTCGGTACTGCGCACCGCAAATCTACCGTCGGGCGACAGAAGGTCAGTCGTCTTAGGAAAAACGACGAATTGAGAAGCAAGGGCCCCAGCACTCAGCACGCTTAAGAGTGCAGGCAGCGTAACAACGATGATCCGCCAGGAACGCATCGAACGGCCTCGACCGCAAAAGCCTCTCTTGCTACCTCAGTGGACGACCCTCGCCGCAGATGTGATTTGGCCACACCGGGCATTACCTTGGTGTCGCGAATGTGCCCTTTTGAGCATCGGCCTCGCGACTGTGGAAATCTGCTGAAAAATGGGATTCGGGACGAATGCCGAAGCTTGGGGTGATCTTCGAGGAGGAACGGGCTCCGGGGAGGTTTAAAGTTCAATTGGGAAACGGCTCTGCCGGTCTTACGATCCGAATCTGGTGATCGGTGAAGGTCAGGTGTCCGTTCGGCAACTTCACCTTGGGCATATGGCAGCTTACGCACTCCGACTTCGCATTGGGACAAGTCTGTGCATGAGCGGGAGCCGTGGTCGATGCCTGAAGCGGGGAAACTGGAGGAGCCGCGGACGAGGAGTGGCAGGCCAGACATTTGACATCGTAGGCGGAATCCTGGCGGACGACATCCAGGTGAGGATCGTGACAGGCGATGCAACTGATGCGGGGATCGGCGCCATCGAAGCACTTGCTGTTGGCAAGACGGTAAGGCTGGAAGCGAACGGTCAGTTGGCCGCGCCAGTGATTCCGTACAACGGTCTCCCATGAGCGATGACACTGGCCGCAAAAATTCGAGATGTCTTCTGATGTCCACTTGCGGAGATCGGGCGGAGCAGAATCGAAATCTCCGTTGATGGAATCGCTCAAGTGGGTGATTGTGCCGGAATGACAATGCTCGCAGGTCACTCCCGGGCGCAGCGCTTCGAAAGTCATTTTTCCGTTTGTTACCGCATTGCTGGAGTGACAACCGAAACAGACCTTGGTTTCGGGGATACTGATCTCGCGTCCGATCGCTTCTTCGAGGTTGCGTGGTTTCAGGTCTTCGTCTCCCGTAGTGAAATCGAGGCCTGGAATCGAAGGATAGTAACTCACCGCGCTTTCGTATCGATGGCCCTCGCGCTCCAAGATCCACGTCTGCGCGCCAGCGCCAAAATTCCAGTGAATCGGGACGGAGATTGTGCGGGTACCGTCGCTCACGGCGTAGGTGCTGTCCTGTCCGTGGGTTTGTACATTGTAAGTGTATGGGCCTTTACGAACGGAGAGTTTTGGATTGTCCCTGAGCACCGGATTTGCGCCCGCAATTGCCAGAGCCTGTCCCATCGGCGTTTGCGGTTGGGACTCAGACCGGGCACGGTGGCACGACACACAGGCGGACTCTGCGTTGCCTTGCGCGGCTGCCAATGCTGAGAGCATCGCGACCCAAAGGAGGCCCGCGTGCGATCTACGGATGAGTAGTCGGCGCCGTGTCATTCTTCGTCATTTCGAGGCAGAGCAAACGCTCTCGCCGGGAGTCTGCTTTGCGCCCCGCCTTCGCGTAGGCTTTGGCCAGAGCGAGATGGACTTCAAGGTTATCAGGTTGGATTTGCAGGGTCTTTTCCAAGTGCTCGATGCCATCTTTCGCATCGCCCGTCTCAGTGAGTGCGCGGCCGAGGACCAGTTGGGCACTGGGAAGCGTCGGATCCTGGGCCGCCGCTTTTCGAGCGTAGGGAAGTGCGTCTGTGCCGTCATTCGTCAGTAAAGGAATCCACGCTAACATGACTTCAGCGACTGCGTTGGTAGGAGTTGCTTCCAGCTCATTCTCGAATTCAACCTTCGCCGCATCAGGATCACTGGCGTACAACAAATATCCGTAAAGATAGTGCGCATTGGGCACTGCCGGAACGCGCTTGAAAAGCTGCTGAAACTCGACGCGTGCCGCTTCTTTGTCTCCTTTCATGAAGTCGAAAGTGGCCTTACCTGCGCCGATGTATGTGTCTTGTTGATCTGCTTTCAATTCCTTAGGCAGGAGCGGAGTGCGCAGGCCCGCTAGACCGAGCGAGAGCAGAAGTTCCGGGTTGGAGTCGTCCTCACGAGTGAAGAAAGCGTAGCTTCGCAGGGCATCTTCGAATCTTCCCGTGCGAGTGAGCAGCAAAGCTTCGTGGTAGCGGAGAATTTTTTCGTTTCGAGATTGGTTTGCGGCGCCGAGCGAAAGGGCGCGTTGAATGTCATTCAAGGATGGCCCATATTCGCCCGTCTCGAATTCGCATAGACCGCGCATGGCGAAAGCGGGGGCCGCGTTAGGAGTGAGTTCGAGATAATGCGAGAGAGCGTCCCGGGCTTCGGCGTAGGCTCCTGCTCCGTATTGCAGTGATCCCAGAAACCACCATCCGTCTGACCACTGCGAATTCAGTTTCAGAGCCTGCTGATAGAGGTCGATGGCCCTGGGTACGTCGTTCACCTCGCGAGCTGACATTGCCTTCGAGGCGAGGTCAGAAGAGCTGGCTGGGTTGGCCTGGGCTGCACTCAAGCAGGGAAATAGTGTGGAGACTAAGACGGTGAGCACAAAGTCGGACTTCGCGCGCCTGCCAAAACTCCACTTCCGAGATATTCCCATCCCCTTGTTCACTGCACTCGCTGCAGCCATTGCTTCGAAACGTGTTCAGCGGCTGGAACTGATTTCTGGAGAATCATGGTACCACGCGTGGGGGAGGCGATTGTTCCGCCGTGTGGGGACTCGTCCGTCTCTAACGGCGGCTTGGACCGGAGGGGAAGACGGAAGCGTCCGTCTGACCCTCGGCAAGGGGCAAGTTTATCTCTAAGGCGCCGACGTTATCTGTGGCCACGTCCCGAACCGCGACTCGCAGGGACACCGCCGTCACCGGCACATCGAATTGCTGTTGAATGCGATAGATCCCTGCGCGCCTCTCCCCGGAGGGGAGTCGTGCCGTGTCTTCTTCGACCCTTTGGATCACACCATTCACCATTCTTCCGTCGGCGTCAAAGGCCGCGGCCGCCACTTCCAACGAAGGATAGCGGGCCGCAGCGGTGTAATCGATTTCGTAGGTTTGCAGTCGGATGGTGCGTAGGGGGCTGGCCGGGCGGTTCTTGCGGCGCTCGCGAAAATAAGCGGGCTGATCGGCTAAATTCACCATCTGCTCGGCAGTCGCCTTCGCGGGAGGAGCCAGTGCATGAATGTGGGCTCGGAATAGTAACTTGTGCGCCAGGGGCGCTCCGTGCTGCATGTTGGGATACAACGAATCTGCCGGTCGGCTCAGAAGTACGGGTTGCAGGTCCGATGTCGAACGCAATTCTGAAGGCGCCTGACCTGCGGATGGACCGGGATTGCCGTAATAGCTGCGACGATACGCCAAGTGATAGCCATGCTTGGAAATTTCGACGTCGATGTGACGCAAGCGGCCGTTGTAGTTCTGATTGCTGGGAGAATATGTGAGGGTGTAGTAATGACCGCCAGTTTCGGTGGCTTCGGCGAGGGCGGT
>CAZILJ010000312.1:0-3721 GCA_964539915.1 uncultured Acidobacteriaceae bacterium
GGCCCTTTCAGCCGTCTTCCATACCGCAGCTCCTTACGCCGCTGAATGTCCCTGCGGACGGAAAGCGGAAGTTGCAACACGAACGCCGCGAGGCCAAGAATCAGTTGCGTGGTAAAGAGCCGGTCGAGGGGAACGTCGGCATAAACCCAGTGCGAGATCCATGCGTGAAAGGCTTTATTCGAGTAACGGCGTGGCTGCTCGCGGAAAAGCAAGTGGAAACCCTGCTGCCGCGCTTGCGCGGAAACAACAAGCGGCAACGGCGCGCCCGTAAGTAGTGTTGTCGCGCCTGGCTCCACATCAGCTTCGAGCGCAGGCCGCGACCGCGACTTACCGTCGGAAACATAGAGCAACTGATAGGTACTGGCAGGGTGGAGTAGACCTGGCATCTCGCTGCGGAGATAGTACGGAAGGTAATACCGCTCCATCGGAGAGAGGGCAAAACGGTAATGGGCGTAGATCAGAAATCCGGTGGCCACGATGGCCAGAGAGATCCCGCCGTAGGTGTAGTAGAAGCCGCGCGGCGGCCAGATCAGCGATTCCTTGCGGCCCCATTGTTGGACGGCGGGCATGGCTATCTCTCCTTGTTCTGGCTACGCTTGGCGAGGAGTTCCTGCGCCTTCGCAGCCTTGGTTGTTTGGACTTGGCGAAAGAGAATGGTGAGCTGGTCCGGGCCAATCGCGTCGCCGCGCAGCGGCGGGTCGAGCGTGTTCATGAGCAGCATCTGGATGCCGACAAGTCCGGTGAAGATGTGCATCTCCATCGAGGTCTGACTGCCGAGAACAACCCCGTGCAGATTCTGCGAACTTCGTTGCCCGATCATGTCAATCGCAGCGATACGAGACCTCCATTGGTTACTACCGTCGGTATCGGCCTAGACCCTGGCTTATCTCAAGACCCTGCGTTTTCATTGCTATCTGCCGAGATACCAAAGTATCTGGGCAGTTCCCTCTCAGGAGTGGAGTGTCACAATTCTTCCGGTGCGAAGCATCGTTGTCGCACCACCGCGAAATTGAAACGCAAATCACGCCCCCACCGCTCGCACAGAAGTCGTCGGCTCCACCCCCGCTGCTGGCTTCTTCCCCGCTTGCTCCAACTCCCCATTGCTCCCGCCTTTACGGACCCGTAACGTGGATGCAACCTGCTTGGCTTGTGGCGTCCTTAGTCACCCCTGGAAATCTCGGTCCTTCGAGAAAACACAGTTGAGCGCCGTGTCCACGACATCATCTGCGGATGCAGGGATGAAAGCGGCATAGTCTTCGACCTCTGCAGCCGTAAATTCATCCAGCCGAACAGAAGCGCTGATGTGGGGTATCTGATTGATCTCAAGTAGTGGCATGTTGGTTCTCCTTATGGGTAGTGGAATCAAGCAATCTTTCTGCGGGCAATCATCCTCTGCGCCGTCTGTGCAATCTCTCGCGCACGAGCTCGGCAGAGTGCGACTGGAATCTCGAAGCGGCGTCGTACTTCAAGCAGGGTGACAACGTCGCCTACCGGAACACCTTCGATTAGCCAGAGTCTGGCAGAGGCGACATCCACTGTTCGCTGTGCGTAATAGAGCGGATTCGGCTTATCGGTGCGGCGGGTAGCAAGCTTTCGCGTGAGCTTCGCGGCGTCCTTTCCGCGGGCGAGCTCGTGCAAAACCCATGCCCAATCGTCCTCGGAGTTGCTGCGGTTGGCGGCATGCTTTCGCGAGGTGATGCAACCAGACGAAAAGATGGCATCTGCCGAGAGAAGATCCAGCCGAAAGTCTTCGGAATTCCAAGTGGAATCACCGGGGTATTCGACGGTGACGGGATAGGCCGGATCGTATTTGCAATTCAGGAATCCGGGCAAGCGGAGAACCCGGTTGCAGTCGGTGCAGGCTGGATCGCCACCGAAGGTAATCGCAAGCAGCTTCAGAGCGCTTTCTTGTTGTTCGAGCGTAAAGCCCTGAACCCTCCAGAGGACCTGGTACTTACTGAGCGAAGTGGTGAGGACTGCGCTCGGTGTGGGAACCGCATCAGAAAGCCGGAGCGAAGCTAGGTGGGCCTCTCCATCGGCATCCAGATCAAGATAGAGATGCCGGATTGCAGCGACGCACTCTTTCGTACGTTTGCGGCTGCCAGAGCACAGCGGATTGGCGGCAACATAGATGTTTGTCCCGGCGGAGTTCTCGCGCGCGAGCCAGCGGAGGTAGGTTGGTGCGAGAGCACACTCGAGGGGAATGATTCGCTGAAGCGTTCTGGCCGGCGATTCACATCGGAGCAGAAACCCGATCGTCTCACCCGGTGCGAAGCAACGGACGAGGAAGTTGGCGGCGAGAGTAGTCGCACTCTCGATTCTATACTGCTGCATGTTGCACCTCGAAGACGGGCTCAATGAGGAAGCGTTTCGCGTCGCGGTCGTATCCACGAATCGCCAGCACTTCGCGGACGATACGGCGACCTTGCTCGCGTTCCACATGTACGACAAAATCAACTGCCTGTCCGATCTCTGCTTCGGTGTCGGAGAATGTGGTCTGGGCGTGGTTGCGCATCACCATATTGGCGAAACGGCGAAGGGCCTTTTCTGCGGAATTAGCATGAATCGTCGCCAGGGAGCCCGCGTGCCCAGTGTTGAAAGAATCGAGCAGGGTTCGTGCCTCGATTCCGCGGACTTCGCCGAGAATGATTCGGTCCGGTCGCCAGCGGAGTGCGGACTTCAGAAGATCATCAAAAGAGATATTGGCCTTGAACGTATCGGTCTGGCATTCGGCGGCCACGATGTTCGGCTTCTGGATCTGAAGTTCGGAGGTGTCTTCGATGACGACGATGCGCTCCTGTTCAGGAATGAAGTCAGCTAGTATCCGCAACAGCGTGGTCTTGCCGGTTCCGGTTCCACCACTGATCAGTAACGTCTTTCCACTGCGAATCTGCTCCGCTAAGAAGTCCGCAAGCGGCCGCGTCAGTGTGCCGTGAGCAATGAGGTCATGGATTGTGTAGTGGCGGCTGCTGAATTTCCGGATTATGAGGGCAGGTGTATGGCGCACGACCGGCGGAATAACCGCCGCAAGACGGCTCCCGTCCGGGAGTTGAGCGTGCAGAAGCGGGCTGTTCTCGTCGAGCTTTTTGCCTAGCTGATTGGCTATCACTTCGAGGCCAGTGCGGAGCTTGCCAGCGTCGAAGGAAATAGTCTCTTCTCGACGCATGATCCCGTCACGTTCGTACCACCATGAGGCGTCGGGATTGCCCATGATCTCGCTGATCCTGTCGTCCAGCAGCAGCGGCTCGATTGGGCGAAGAAATGGAAGGATTAACTCAAGACTCATAGCGGGAACCTCACAGCGAGGGGAGCCCTGCGGTTAGCCGGGCTCCCGAGAGTGAAAAACAAGGGGCTTTATGCGGCCGTTTCCTCCTGGGACTCTTCATCGTGCTCCTGGTGTCCTTGGCGGCCTTTTTCGGCGCGATCCAATTTCATGATTGAAGCGACCCGAATCTCCCAGACGCGCCGTTTGGTGCCCGTCTTCTTGCTGTCGTATTCCCGGCTGTGCAGCTCGCCTTCCACCTGGATATGCGCGCCCTTGGTGAGCGTCTTGGCGAACTCCGAGAGCTTGCCGAAGACAACGCAACGGTGCCATTCGGTGTGCGAGATGTACTTGCCGTCCTTCTTGTAGGAGGCCTTGGTTGCGAGCGAGAGAGTGGTAAAGCTGCCGTTGGTCGTGGTGTGGGCTTCTGCATTGCTGCCCAGGAATCCAATGAGAGTT
>CAZILJ010000313.1:0-3274 GCA_964539915.1 uncultured Acidobacteriaceae bacterium
CTTGCCTGCAGCATGGAAGGAGAGAAGCAGTAGAACGTAAGCGCGACAAACCCTCCAGAATTTCCGCAGAGTCGCCGCGCCACATACCACAACGACGCACCCAGAAACACTCCGCAAGCCAGAAACGGAATTCTCGGAAGCCATCGCCAGTAAGCTGCCGAGTCGCTGCCAAGGTCCTGCGGCCAAGCCAGCAGCGGCGCCGCCGAAGCGAGGTAGAGCAGTGGTGAATGCTCCGTATCAAATCCGCCGCTGTCAACACGGAAAGGATCCGGCGCAATCCCAGCGGGATCGAGCAGAGGCGCTGCGGCGATGCCTCGTCCGTGCCACTGCTTCCACCCTTCTCCAATGCGGACCGCCTCTGCGCCGTCTGGTTCACGAGCGGTGCGCATTTCAGCATGCACCAACCACAACGCCTGTGCGAAAAAGCAGAGGAGCAGCAGTCCCGCGAGAAACTGCGGACGTCCAAACCGTTCGCGCGTGAAATATCGCCGCATAAGGTCGAGCCGAGTGTTTTACCATGTTTGCGCGAAAGATTGCGAAGAACCTTCCGCCATGAGCGAACCTGAGGCCAACCCGGAAAGCACTGCCGCGCCGAATCCGGACTCAACGCCCGTATCTCCCGGCTTTGCCGTCGCAACCCAGCCTTCTTACGCCAGCACGCTGTTTTTCGGTCCTGATGGCCTGCGCCCGGGCTGGGGATTCGCCATCTATGTCGCGACGTTCTACATACTGCAGAAGGTGGTTGTCGACCTGGCGTGGGCGCGCGATCTTGGCGCGCGCGGCCTCTGGTCGATGATGCTGGAAGAAATGGGTGACCTTCTCGTCGCCGTCATTCCGGCAGTGATTCTGTCGCGAGTCGAACGCCGGCCCTGGAGCGCCTATGGCTTGCGGTTAGACAAGGCGTTCGGACAGTTGTTCTGGATCGGTACGGTGTGGGGATTCGCCGGGATCAGCCTGCTGATGTTCGCGCTCTACGGATTGCACGCCTTTACGTTCGGCTCCATCGCACTGCACGGAGCGCATCTCGTGCGATTCGCAGCCTTCTGGGCAGCGTTGTTTCTGTTGGTAGGGCTATTCGAGGAATTTCTCCTGCGCGGCTACACCCAGTTCACGCTCACGCGCGGTATCGGCTTCTGGCCTGCGGCAATCGTCCTGTCGTCGACGTTCGGATTGATTCACCTCAAGAATGACGGAGAGCAATGGAGAGGACTGCTGGCTGCGGCATTCATCGGACTGTTCTTCTGTCTGACCCTGCGCCGCACGGGCAATCTTTGGTTTGCTGTGGGCTTTCACGCCGCCTGGGATTGGGGCGAGACCTTCTTCTACTCCGTGCCTGACAGCGGTATGGTCGCTCCCGGTCACCTGCTGCGTTCCTCCCTTTACGGCCCGGATTGGGTGAGCGGAGGATCGGTAGGCCCCGAAGGCAGCGTACTCTGCTTGGTGGTGGTGGCGTTGCTTTGGATTGAGTTCAGCAGGATGCATCCGGAAGTAAAATTCAGCATCGCGTCGCCGCCACTGCCGACTAGAGGAAACTAGGCTCTCGAGGTTTCAGGTCGGGAGTGGAAAGCGTCAAAAATTCCGGGATGTAAGTCGGGTTCTCTTGGACACCCTATACTGACCTCATGCCCTCAGACGCCGACCTGCTGACTCCGTTGCGGCGTTACTGGGGATACAATTCGTTCCGCCCGTTGCAGGAGCGGATTGTGCGCAGCCTGCTGGCCGGACGCGATACCTGCGTCGTGATGCCCACTGGCGGTGGCAAGTCTCTTTGCTACCAGTTGCCCGCTGTCGTCTCCGAACGGACCGCGGTGGTGATTTCTCCCTTGATTGCGCTGATGCAGGATCAGGCGGCACAACTGGCGCAGATGGGCATTCCCGCGGCGGTCCTGAACAGTTCCGTCAGCAACGAGCAACAAACACAGGTGATTCGGCAAGCGCGCGACGGCGCTTTCAGGCTGCTGTATCTGTCGCCTGAGCGACTGCAGCGCGCCGATACACTGGGATGGCTGCAGCAGGTGCCAATATCTTTCTTCGCCATCGACGAGGCGCACTGCATTTCTGAGTGGGGACACGAGTTCCGTCCGGAGTACCGGCAGTTGAGCCGGCTTCGCGGAAGGTTTCCGGACCGTCCGCTCGCGGCCTTTACCGCGAGCGCTACCCGCCACGTACGTCACGACATTCTGGCGCAACTCGAATTGCGCAATCCCGATAAGTACATTGCCAGTTTCCATCGTCCGAACCTGCGGTATCTGGTGCGAGAGTGTGACAGCGTCGAACACAGTGCGCTGCTGGTGACCGCCTTGCGCCACTACGACGAAGGCAATGTGATCGTCTACTCACCGACGATTAATAAGGTGGAAGAGACCGTCGACTTCCTGGAAGACCGGGGAATTGCGGCAGTGGGCTATCACGCCAAGATGGATGCCGCCGACCGCCGTCGCAATCAGGAGCGTTGGATGTCAGACGAAGTGCGTGTGCTGGTGGGTACGATTGCTTTCGGGCTGGGAATTAACAAGGCGACCGTCAGGGCGGTCATCCATCTGGCCCTGCCCAAATCAGTGGAGCAGTTCTATCAGGAGGCGGGTCGCGCCGGGCGCGACGGAAATCCCGCCGACTGCATCCTGCTGTGGCGGAAGCAGGATGCAGGGCTGCTCGGATATTTCGCGAACCAGGTTCTGGATGCGGCGGAGCGCGACCGGGCGTGGCAGAGATATCACACGATTCGTGCCTTTGCGGAATCCGGGAAGTGCCGTCACCACCAGATTTGCACGCATTTTGGCGAGATTCCACGGTGGGCGTCATGCGAGGCATGTGACGTTTGCGGGGCCGCGCCGGAGTGGCTGACGGAACTGATCACGCCGGCTGCGGTCCGCCGTTCGGTGGTCAAGAGTTCGGGGAGCACGAGTTCAGGCGAACGACGAGGAGGGAGAACTGTAGTGGCAGAAGGCGATCAGAAACTGAGAGAGTATTTGCGCGAATGGAGGCGGACGACAGCCAAGGAACAAGGCATGCCCGCCTATGTGGTGCTGCACGATAGTTCGCTCGATGAGATCTGCCGGCTGCAGCCTGACTCGGTTCGAGAACTTCTAAACATAACCGGAATTGGCGAGCGTAAAGCGGATCTGTACGGGCAAGCAATTCTGGCGGCGTTGCGAAGATATCGTGACGGCGCCCGAGCGGCCGCATTGCCCGAGAATAAGACTGCTCCAGCTCTCGAGACGCTACAACTCCTCGCTGCGGGCAAAAGTTTCGCGGAGATCGCGGAGATTCGCGG
>CAZILJ010000314.1:0-10039 GCA_964539915.1 uncultured Acidobacteriaceae bacterium
TGGTGTGGGGATTCCGGCCGACGACGTGAAGCGCATTTTTAAACGCTTCTATCGCGTTACGCATCGTTCTCTGATGCACGTGAAGGGAACCGGGCTGGGGCTTTTTATTGTGAAGGCGATTGCGAAAAAGCACGGAGGCAAGGTCTTTGCCGAAAGCGACGGCGAAGGACTGGGAACTACGATCGTTCTGGAATTGCCGAGGTGGGCGGCATGAGCAGGGTTCTGGTTGTGGAAGATGAGGCTCACCTGGCGCAAGGTTTACGCTTCAATCTGGAAGCCGAAGGCTATGCGGCAGAAGTGGTCGGCGATGGGGAGGCGGCTACCGATCGTCTGCTCGAGAAGAAAGAGAATTTTGATGCAGTGGTGCTCGACATCATGCTTCCGGGAAAAGATGGATTCAGAGTGGTCTCGGAGTTGCGCGCCGCGCGTAATTACGTTCCAGTGCTGATGCTGACGGCGCGGGGGCGTCCGGAAGACGTGCTGAAGGGCTTCGCCTCCGGGGCGGACGACTATCTCGCAAAGCCGTTCGATCTTTCCATTTTGCTGGCCAGGTTGCAGGGACTTTTGCGACGCAGCCAGTGGATGCGCGGTGGGAAGGCGCCGAACGGAAGGCCCACCGATGCCAGCGCCGCCGACGATTTTGGAACATTTTCATTTGACGGGAAGACCATCGACTTCGGCGCTCTGGAACTGAGGTCGGGAGATACTACGATTCATCTCACGCTGATGGAGTCGGAACTGTTGCGTCATTTGGTTCGCAATGACGGGCACAATGTGTCGCGCAAGCAGATTCTGGAAGAAGTCTGGGGCCTGCACGAGGATACAGACACGCGCGCCATCGACAATTTTGTGGTGCGGCTGCGGCGATACATTGAAGACGACCCGGGCAAGCCGCAGCACTTACTCACTGTGCGGGGTGTGGGGTACCGGTTTCTGGCGGAACCGGAAAAGGAGTAAGAAGAGGGAACCCCGGCTTGCTACGCGCGGCATAGTTCCGCCACCAGGGTTTCTTGTCGCTGTATCGCGATGCTGTCCAGTCGCCGAAGAACAAGCAGGTAAACCGGAATCGAGATGGCCGCGAGGACAAGAAACACCAGTGTGGCGATCCAGAGGTCTTTGTAGAGCCGCGCAATGGCAAAGACTGCTACTCCGACGCCCACGATCACGATCTGTACGCCGAAGGTGGCAAGGACAGTCGTCTGCGAGACGTTCTGGCGGCCGAACGCTGAAAAGTCACGTTTCTTGGGCGCATAGATCGAGAGCAAGTTCCCAGCAGCGAAGTTCAAAGGCGCAGCGAAAAGAAGTCCCGCCAAAGTCGCAATCGATGCAGCCAGATGAGGGATGCCATAGAGGTAGGAGACGGCGATCCATGCCAGCACGGTATTCGCGGCGAGGATACAGGCATGCGTGAGGTTTTTCGCGAGCACGATATGTCGGAAAGCGACGGGTGCCGCGTAAAAAAATTGAATGCCGCCAGCGTCGCCTCCGAAACTGTTGAAGACCAGGTTGGTGAGAGTCAGGATCGCGTAGGCGGCGGCGCCGGGGAACGCCATGTCGGGCGTGCGGCTGAAGGAATTCGAGTGTCGAAGAGAATTCATGGGCCCGAGGCGAAAGATCAGCAGCATGAAAACCGGCATAACCAACGTGAGGAGCATGGGACCGCTGCGCGCTAGATAGCGCATTTCTTTTTCGAATACCGCAGCGATCGACGACGAGAATCCTGGCAGGTTCCATCCCACCTGAAGAGCTTGGGTTTGAGCGACCGCAGCAGGCGCAGCCGCTTCACTGAGATTCTCACCGTGAAACTGCGCGCGTAGCCGGAGGTGCAACAGCGATCCGATGACGATCGTCAGGGCTGCCAGAAAAAATAGCGAAGCGGAGCCGACGACAATCCGCGATTGCGTAGTCTGCGCGATGGCGTTGGCGGCGAGGCCGGGCGGCAGCACGGTCTGAACCTGGGCTGCGATCCGAACCGCTCGACGGAACCCGGGATGAGGAGTTTTTCCCAGCCGGTTCATCATGGGCCCAACTAATTGAAAGCTGAGCATCGACAGGATGAAGAGAACGCCCAGGATTTCGCGGGTGCGGCGCTGGGCGAGCCAGCGCTCCACCCAGGCGAAGATGGTCTGCATCAGCACCAGGTTGAAGAGTGCGAAGGTCAACAGGACCAGCAGTGCCCAAGGGAACAACCAAGGGCGCGCGAGGCTGATGCCCAGAAGAATTCCAAGCAAGCCCACCGTGCCGAGCGCGCTGGCAGGGTCAAAAAAGCCGTACGCCAAACGGATCAGAAAATATGACCGGTAGGTGAGAGGGAAGCGAAGCAGTTCCGCCGAGTCGGGATTGTTGGTGAACGCGGTGGACATCATGGGGAAGAGTTGCCAGAAGAAAAAGACCGGCCACAGCAGGATCGCCAGGTATGCGGCGTTGTTTTGCGAGACAAAATACCAGGCAAATCCGGTGGCGAGGGCGAAGGCGCCCGTCCCGCCGACCGTGAAGGCAATCGTTATCAAAATACGAGAGGCAAGCTCCATTTTGCCGCGCTTGCTGCGCAGGCCGTTAAGGAACATGCGCCAGCGCAACTCGGCGATGGTCCGGACTTGATTTAGAACGCCTTCCGGGTACGTCATTTCGTGTGGCTTCAATTCTCGCATAACTGAGTTGGAGGGCGCATGGTAAGAGGTGATATGCGCCTTGAGTTGCGCGACCGGCAGGCCTCCAAATAAGCTAAGTTGCCGAGTACCTATCTGGTACCGTTTGTGATTGTAATCGCGGGCCCGGGTGGGATCGCTCACGGTTGCTTCGAGATTTCCGATAGAAAGCACTAGAGGCTGGAGGGGATTGTCATGCGGGGGCTCAAAGAATTCCGCTATGGGACAGCGTTACGCACCCTTTAGCGAATGCTTTGGAGTATGCTTTTGGTTCTCGGCCATACGAAACTGAGCCGGGTGTTCACCATCGACGGCCACAGCCATAAAGTGTGTTGCAATGCGGGGCGAATTTCCACTATTCGCTCTAGACGATGTCGATCGTACGGCATCACAAGATGTTTCCAGCATTCAGGAAGTTGCCGGCCCGGCATTTGCAAAAGCGACGGCAGATCCGGCAACGGTCCAATCGCGCCTAACACCTAACTTGCGCGGACCTAAAGCTCCCTATCCCAGCCACGACAGTTCCGGCTCGGTGCGGTGGGTGCCGCCGACGATACGGAGGAAGAGTTGTTCCAGCGTCAACTTCTCGGCGGAAACCGGAGCTCGATCACCTGATTCCGCGGGTGTTTGGGCCTGGACTCCCGCGCGCAGTTCCTCCAGAGAGCCCTGAGCGACCAGCCTTCCTCGATGGATGATGGCGACGTGACTGCAGAGGCGCTCCACGATTTCGAGCACGTGCGAGGTAAGGAAAATCGTTGCACCGCGCGCGATCATGCCTTGCAGCATGGATTTCAGCGTCCCGGCGGCAAGCGCATCCACGCCTTCGAAGGGCTCATCGAGAAACAAAACCTTGGGCCCATGGATCACGGCGGCGGCAAGAGCCAGCTTCTTTTGCATGCCGTGGGAATAGTCGGTGATCAGTTTTTTGGGCTGGTCAGCGAGCTGCATAAAGTCGAGTAACTCGGCGGCGCGCTGGGCTGCAGTCAGGCGATCGAGCCCATACATGCGGCCCGCGAAGCTGAGGAATTCGGCGCCGGTGAGGCGGCCGAACAGCGCCATGCCTTCGGGTACGACTCCGATCTGGCGCTTTACTTCCACGGGATGGGCGTTGAGATCGAGGCCGAGGATTTCGATTCGTCCGGAACTGGGCGCGAGCAAGCCCGTGAGCATCTTGATGGTCGTTGATTTTCCCGCGCCATTGGGGCCGAGGAAGCCGAAGAATTGTCCGGGGGCGACGCGCAAATCGATTCCGTCGACGGCAATGAGTTCTCCGAAATGCCGGGTGAGGCCCTGGGTGGAAATAGTGGGTGCGAGATCCATCAAGCTTCTGAATCTAGCACAGCAGGACGATTCGCCGACGATTGATGCGCTGCCAAGAAAACGTTAAGCCGCGCAGTAAACCAGTTTCCGACGCTGGTCTCGAACGTCTTTGTACGGGTGTCCCTATTTTTTCTTGGCGTCTTCGCTCCAGGGTGGGACGATGTTGTCGAAGCGGGCATAGGCGATCGACTGTCCAAGATGCTCGGCTGCGTGGCGGACGATGAAGAGCAGAATGCCGCGCTGCGTATTCTTTCCGCCGAACCAGTCGAGGCTCTTATCCAGGTCGGCGTCGGGCATGCTAGTGATCGCCCTCTTGGCGTGGGCGAAGGAATCTTTGAGTGTGGCCATGACCTTGGCTTTGTCGGTAGTGGACTTCTCGAGACCCTTCAGGTCAATGCCAGTAGGAGGAGGCGTCCCCACGAGTTTGTACAGGTTGTAGTTCGCTGCGCTAACGTGCAGCAAGACCTCGGCGAACGAGCGAACGTCGGGTGCGGGACGCCAATTGAACTTGTCGGAGGGAATCGCTTCGGCGAGGCGGGTGAATTTATCTTCTTGAATGGTGACTTCGGCCAGCACTTCAGAGCGGTATCCGGTAACGCCCGGAGTGCCATCTTTATAAGGATTGGCTTGGGCTGCAACCTGAACTGCACCAGCCATGAGAAAGAACAAACAGAAGGCGGAGAGAATTTGCTTCATCGAGAAGTTCTCCTTTAACGCCTCGCAATTCTAGCGGATGGAGCAGGCGTGTCTAGAACGAAATCAACATCGCGTGGTGCAGTTGGTAAGGTGGGGCGACCTCAGCGGAAGCGGGTCGTGCGCCAGAGTGCGATTCCGCAGGTTGCCAGCAGAACCAGCATCGTGACCACCAGCGCGGCGGCCCATCCCAGAGCGATGTCCATGTGCGGTAACCTCGCCATCGCGGCAAGAACGGCGAACAGGAAAGTTGTGACGAGCATGAGCAGCCAATCCAGAACCGATCTAGTGCCAGGAGTCGCCGCGGTTTTATCCGTAATCTTTCCCTTTTGCATTTCTCGACCTTCGAGGCCGGCACGAACATACTCGTTTTCCACGCCGTAGCGCTGGCCTTCTCGATCGGCGGCATCCTGCCAGGAGGAATGCTCGCGCTCTGTCGCCGACGACAACGCAATTGCCACGGCGCCCATCGCCATGAGCAGTGATCCGCCGGCCACTTGCGCGTAGACCGTTTGGCTGCCGCCTCGCAGTTCGTGAAAGACGAGGAGGCCCCACAGCAATCCCCAGAGTTGATTGGTGTTGGACAGTGGAATGCCGCGGCTGATGCCGACATACTTTGTGGCGTATTGCTGGAACAAATCTCCGATGACCCAGACGAAGCCGCCCAGCATGAGCCAGAACAGAACCGCGCGCGCGCCCACCAACTCGTGCCAGAGCGGCGTGGCACCGCGATAGCCCACCGCCAACAACGTCATGGTAACGAGTTCGCCTACGCTAAAGAATGTGATGAAGGAAAGGGGATTCATGCCGGTGAGATAGGCTTTTCGGTAAGGCACGTACATCGTTCCCCACAGAATGCCGGCACCCAAGGCCGCGAGGATGCCCATCGCGGCTTTGCCCGGTGCCGCCTGGTGGGCCGATGCAATGGCCAGCAGCGTCGCACCTCCGAACATGCAGACTGCACCTCCCAAGACTCCGAGCCAGCGCTTCCATCCGGCGAAGTGCAATTCGTTGAAGAGCAGGAAGCCCCAGAAGATGCCGAGCAGGCTGTTAGTGTTCCACAACGGAAACGCTATGCTCAGGCCCACGTTGCGAATCGCATAAATAGTGAGCGTGTTGGCGACGGCCCACATGCATCCGGCAAGCACCGCCCACACGACGAGGTGCGGTGCCTGAAGGACGTCGCTGTGAACCTGCGACGTGCCGCGGATGAAGGCGGGCACGCTCCAGCGCGCGAGAAAAACTCCAAAAACCATGATTAATGAGACGGTGATGGGAGAGATGTCTGGATTGACCAGCTTGATTGGAGCCTCGGCGCCGCCCAACCAGGCTCCGGCTGCGAAGCCGCAGAAAATTCCAAGCGCCTGCAGTGTGCGCAGACGGGTAGGAAGCATGCGACTCGGAACCACGGCTGACGTCTCGGTCTCCACTCTGTTCATTTTCATTTAGTGGAGGTGATCCAGAAGGACGAAACCGCCGATGAGGACGGCGAACGGGATCCAGAAGTGGATATCGGTGGCGATCACCCGAAACAGGGAGCGGGAAGCGCGGTCTGCCGCATGGGCCAACATGAAAACCTCGGAATAGGATTGCCGACACCGCATGTCATCTTAGGGGTGCGAGAGTCTGGAGTCAACGCGGACCTGGCGTTAAGCCTCAGGGGACTTGATGAGTGTAGTCGCGGTTTTCACCCGTAACAGACTCATTCGGCAATCACAGGAAACCAGAGAGTTGGTGCATGGGTCACAGGGGAATTTGACGTCCTGTGACCCATGCACTTCGATTGCGGCCGCTACGTTGAAACCTATTCCCTGACGAAGACAAACAGCGGTTCCGACGCAATCCCGTTCGCGACAACCTCGAGCTGGCTGATCCCGGGCTCCTGATCGGCGGGAACGTCAAACCAGACGGAATTCAGATCATCCGACACGACGCCCATCGTGCTGGGGTGGTGTGCGCGGCTGTACCGAACGTGGCGGGTTACGAGATTCGTAATGCGGACCAATGGAAAGTTCGTGGCGGCCTGCACATCGTCCCCGTAGAAGGCGCCTTGCGTCAGTCCATTAAAGCGGAATCCGAAGGCTTGATATGACTTTCCGCCTTTAACGAAGAACGGAACGTAGATCAAAAGTGGTGCCCACTCGCGCTTTGGCCCGCCGTGGGAGGTGTAAATCTCGATATCGTTCGAGAAATCGGTCAGCAGGACTTGGCCCGAAGGAAGCACGAGCATGTTCCCGAAGTACGATGAATCGGTGGGCGCATTCGGAGTTCCAGGCACTGGGTTCAGATCCTCGCCGTCCCACTCGAAGAACGTGGAAGGGCTATTCCCAAATCCGGGGCTGGCCATCATTAGCACCTTGCCATTGACTTCCACAGCTGCGGGGCCATCGGAAATGTTGTTGGTGCCCGGAAAATCCGGACCTGCTTTCCAGGTGTTCGTGTACGAGTTGTAAATCGCGGTGTGGCCGGCTTCGCCCGGGCAGCTATTTGAGCCAGCGTAGAAGACAGTACCGTCTGGGCGCAGAGCACTTGGGCCTAACTCAAACGAGGGACCATTTTTCGGTTCCTGGGAAAACTCGCCGCAGGTCAACCAGGAATCCCAGAGTTGCACCGGAGTGGTTCCGGGAACCTTCCACTTGCCCGTCCGGGGATTGTAGAGCTCATAGTTCGTGCCCGTCGGAATATACGGAAACGGCGAAATCGGAACATAGGCATCCACCGCAAGCACCTTCCCATTGGGAAGCAGCGTCCATCCCTCTTCGTCGTTGGGGTCGTACTTGCCCGTTCCCGTCGGCGTCCAAGTCAAGGTCTTGGGATCGAGCAAAGCCGCTTGCGGGGTGCAGCAATTGGCCTGCATATATGTTCCGTTGGGTAGAACAACGCTCTGCGCATCGCCGATCGACGACCACCCGGCGGGGGGATTGACGGACGTCCACGTATTTGCCAGCGGATCGTAAATCGCACCCAGGTTCGTCCATACCGCATTGCAGTTGAAGGTCGTCGGATCACAAATGTATTCCCCGCCCTCGATGATCAGTCGCCCGTCCGGCAGCACAGCAGACGAGTGATAGAGCGGGCTGTAGCCAGCGGGCGTCGATGCGACTTGGGTCCAGGTCCCATTCACGTAACTGCCATGTTGGTCGGGCGTCAATTTCCACCAGTCGGGGAAGCCCGCATCTTGCACCAATACGGATCCGTCCATAAGCAAGATCGGATTGGCACTGCCGTCAACCAAAAAGCCGGGCTGGTTGCTCAGGGGAGTCCACGGTGAAGTTGCCGAATCCGGGGCAACGTCTGCTCGAGCTAAGCCCTGCGCTGCAGCCTGCACGGGGCGACTCTGCGGAGCACCGATCGGGTGGGGAATCGGTGTAAGGCGGTGTTGCGCGACGGCGAACTGGGGCAGCGCCAGCAACGCGACAAGCGCGCCGCCGAACGTCTGCAAAACTTTCGTGTTCAGTCTTTGCATGGAATCTCCTTAATTTAGAAATCGTGATTTCCCGGCACTTACCATTTGGATCAGGCGGGAGATCGGTTGGCTGAGCCGTGCTAGTGGCCCCCGCGGGGTCTGCTCCTGCGGCCTGATGAAAACGGAGTCGCTGGTGTCTGGATTCATAGAAATCGAAATTGTTTTCCTCATCCCAAAAAAGAGGGACGAACTATATACCCATTTCTGGTGCTCGCATAGAGTGAAAACATTTTCATCTCGCGTCCATCACTTTGCAGTTACCTGGCGAGGTCTCTAGTCGTCGGTACCAAAATAAACTGCCCCAGCTTTCGACTGGGGGTGTGGTGCGGTGCCTGCCGGACGCCGTAAACCTGCGGCGTACCGCGAGTGTCGAAAGGTGAATCGAGTCAGTCGGACCCGAGGAAAGAAATGGAGTCCCCCTGATGACCCGGACCGGTTTCGCGCAACTTACGCGGCCCTTTTTGCACTCGCTGTGCTCGCGCGGCAGTGCAACGGATGTCGTGATTAACGCGGTGTAAAAGATCTCATGATACTGGACACCTGAAGGGCCACTCATCCCCACAAGCAGCGTCTCGTGAAGGGTTGAGTGCTGGCGACAAACGGAGGCCAAAACTCCAATCCCACGCACAACTGAATACTCATCGTTCGGCACAATCCCGCACGAAGCGGGGCGATCCTCGGCGGCGAAATAGGGTGCGTGGACGGGAGAGAGCGGCCCCGGTTAACCTTCTGCAGTTGCCGCGCCGAGCCGCATTTTTTGCCTTCGACCTTCTCTGTCAGAACGGGAAGGACTGCGGTCGCGATCCGCTTGCGCGGCGGAAGATCGCTCTCCGGCGCTTGTTAAACTGTGAATGGATCGGTGCGGTTTGTCCTAGGAGAACGACATGAAACGAGCTTTGGTTGCAGTAGCAGTGTTGTTATTGTCATTCGCAAGTGTGGCAACGGCGCAGGACAAGCAGCAGGCAGCCAAGCAGGAGGCAGTCAAGCCTAAGACTGCTCCGCCCCCACTCGAAGCAGACGTCCGGAAGCTCTGGGGGGCTTTCAAGAACAAAGACAAGAGCGCGCTTTCGAGCATGCTGGACGACGGATTCCGCCAGTTTGAGGAAGGACTCAGCGAGTTCGGCGACAAGAAGACGGAAGTCAACGCCGTAGACGAGTTCGAACTTCTCACCTACTCACTGAGTGATTTCACCGTGAAATCGATTGGACCGAATGCGGCGGTGGTCACCTACATCGCGCGGTATGAGGGGAAATCTGGCGGCGTAGTTTCAAAGGGAAAGAGCGTCTTCGGAGAAGTCTGGATTCGCGCGGGCAGCGAATGGAAAGCTCTCTACATGCAAGAGACATACCTGAAGTGAGGGCGTCCACTCGATCAACAACCGACTAGGCGCTGTTTCTTCTGCGATTTCGTAGGGCTCCCGAAAAGCAAAACCAGGCTGGAACGGCTGCGATCTCGCACAGGCGGAGCTGCATGCGAAGCTTCAGCTCCCAGGTCGAATGCGGACGCGGCGGAAGAGCCGACACCGCCCCGCGCGGCAAGGTCCGTTGTTCCCAATGCGCGGATTGCGGGAAGTCGATCTGCTCAAACCATCCAAGCCCTAGTCCTACGCGGCGTCCTGGTCACCGTGTCGTGGACGAAAGTTGCGTTTTTTTGCATCCTCTACTACAGCACGGTTGAATCTATTGGTGTGGCAGATGCCACCATTTGCTGCAACGAATCCTAACCAACGATTTTGTACGCTACCGAGCCGACATGGGTTCGGCTGGTGTGGGACTATCTCCCGCGCAGGGTTTTTGTTCCCCTCCCCCCTTCGGCACCCTGTATCGCCCCGGATGCGTCCGGGGCTTTTGAGCGATTTGGTTCTCGTGTAGATTCTTCGACATTCGTCTTCCACAGGCTGCAGAACAGCGT
>CAZILJ010000315.1:0-20150 GCA_964539915.1 uncultured Acidobacteriaceae bacterium
CCCCTGAAATACGGCTTCGGTCAGGAGGACGCGGCAGGGTTTGACGCGGATCTCCAGAGAACAGTCAGGGTTTTGCTTTGGCGATGCCTGCGAGGTTAACTTTGGTTCCGTGGTCGCGAATTGCATCAACGATCTCCAGCGCCAACGCCAGGGCGCGACGGCCGTCTTCGAGCGGAACCACGGGCGTGGAGCGTTCTCGCACCGCGCGGAGAAAAGCCTTGAGCTCGGCATGCAGCGGTTCTTCCGAGGCGACCGCTGGTTTGGTGACGCCAATCTGAGGATTTACCGAAGGCGATCCGGACATTGCTCCGGACTTTCCTTCCGATACGGCTCCCTCCTGTCCCACGGTGAAGACCAGCACCTCCTGGCGTCCGTAATCGAGCGAAACATATTGCCGAGGTTGGAAGAAACGCAGTTTGCGCACCCGCTCGGTAGAGACGCGGCTGGCGGTAAAGTTTGCGATGCAGCCAGATTCCAGTTCAAGGCGCACGTTCGCAATGTCCACCTTCCTCGACAAAATGGGCAGGCCCACCGCGCGAACCTCTTTGACCGGCGACTTGGCAAATGCCAACACGATGTCCAGATCGTGGATCATCAGATCGAGGACGACGTCAACATCCAGGGAACGGGGAGTAAACACACTGAGCCGGTGTACCTCGAAGAACATGGGCTGCGTCAGCAAAGGAACCGTGGCCCGCACAGCCGGATTGAAACGTTCGAGGTGTCCGACTTGCGCAATCCGCTTGTGCTGGGCGGCGAGGGCGACCAACTCCTCCGCCTCCACGAGGGTTGCGGCCAGTGGCTTTTCAATGAGCACATCCACTCCCGCTTTCATCAACTCCCGTGCCACCGGCAGGTGATGTACTGTGGGCGCGGCCACGGATGCGGCTTGCAGTTCGCTATGCGTGGTCAACATCTGCACCACAGATCCGAATCCCTTGCACCCGAACTCGCTGGCTACGGCGTCAGCGCGGTTGATGTCAGGGTCCACGACTCCCAGCAGACGCACAGGCTCGCCCTGCTGTTCGAGTTCTTTGTAGACCCGGGCGTGATTACGTCCAAAAACACCCACACCGACCACGGCGACGGGAATCGGATTTTGAGAGGGCAGGAAGATTTCTCGATGGCAGGTTGCCGAAAAGAAAATTGTAACCGCAAATCAGGGAAACAGCATCTGGATTAGCGCCCCCGGTTCGAGCGCTTCCGCACCACGGAAAACTCCTGCAGAAAGGACTCAATCGCCGCATGAGGACGATCGTGCTGCTGACCATCTCCAACATCTTCATGACATTTGCCTGGTATGGGCACTTGAAGTATCGCGAAGTGCCGCTCTACAAAGTGATTGCAGCGAGCTGGCTCATCGCCTTCTTTGAATACTGCTTCCAGGTGCCGGCAAATCGCATCGGCTCGTACGAGTTCACAGCGGCGCAGCTGAAGACGATTCAAGAAGTGATTACCCTCACCGTCTTCGCCGCATTCTCGGTGCTTTATCTGAAACAGCCCCTGCGATGGAATTACCTGGCGGGATTCGTCCTGATCGTCGCCGCCGTAGCCGTAATCTTTAAAAAATGGTGAGGGCAGATTGCCCAAACGCATTGCGTCAGAGCCTGGCGGGAACCGGCTATTCGGATAGCGAGAAAGACACGTGCGCGTCTTCCGGTGGCATGAGATCGTGCACGCTGCTTTTGTCTTTTTCTTTGCTGTGAGCACTGCGTTTGCTGAGCCAGCGCTTCAGGTGCTTGCGCGCTGCGGGCGTGAGCTTGGAAAAGAACAGTCCTGCGCGGCCTTGATCGCTGGCCCACATCACGTCGGCGTGTCCGTGCAGGGTAAAGTCAGTACCGGGCAGGACGCAGCGAAAAGCCAGGTTCGAGCTTACGGGGACAGGTTCAGTGGCTTGTAGCGCGAGGCCATGCTCGCCAATATCGATGCTGACGCCGGAAACAGTCCCGCTTTCGAGCTCCAGATAGACGAGCGTTTTCACCTCGTATCGCGTGGACTTGCGCCGATTGGCTTTTCGAGCTTTTCTCTCGGCCTTCAAGGCGTCTTTTAGTGACCCTTTTTCGAGTGGCCGGTAAAGAATGCGGCTGGCACCGGACTGAAACGCCTGTCCCGTGCCCGGCCATACCCGGCTAGCCACAGCCAAAAGCGCCGGCTTTTGGCCGGCGGGCAACAGGGCCGCCATGCGAATGACCTCTTCGGCGCCAGGCAGGTCAAAATCCACGATGAGCGTGGAGCAACGCCCGTCCATGACCGATTCCAGAGCTTCCTGCCCGGAGCGACAGCTAACCGGCTCTATTCCGAGATCCTGAAGCGCGGTTTCCAGCGTTTGAAGAGACCCTTTGTCGTGACACAGGACAGCGGCAGCCTGGCGCATGAATTACAAAGTACGGGTCGCGGCGAAGTCGGTAAATGTCACCCCAGTAATCACAATTCTGGTTACCGAAGCACTCTATAAACAAAGGAAAATGCTGGTGTTATCTCGGGGCCGCATGGGCCGATCCCGGCACTGTTATAATCAAAAATTGCGCTCATGCCTACGCAGCGACTGATTCGTTCCACTACCGTTTTGTCCGTTCGCCGCAACGGGAAGGTCGTCCTGGCCGGCGACGGCCAAGTCACCCTGGGCGAGTCCGTGATCAAGCACTCGGCCAAGAAGATTCGCCGGCTTTACAACGATAAGATTGTGGCCGGTTTCGCGGGTTCGACGGCCGATGCGTTCACGCTCTTTAGCCGCTTCGAGGCCAAACTGGAGCAGTATCACGGCAACCTGGGTCGCGCCGCCGTGGAGTTGGCCAAGGACTGGCGCACCGACAAGTTCCTCCGGCATCTGGAAGCTTTGCTGTTGGTGAGCGACAAGGAGCAGACGTATCTGCTGAGTGGGCAAGGCGACGTCATCGAGCCGGATGGTCCGGTGGCGGCGATCGGCAGCGGCGGCCCGTACGCGCAGGCGGCGGCCCAGGCGCTTTCAGAGCACACCGAACTCCCCGCCAGACAGATCGCCGAAGAAGCAATGAAGATTGCGGGCAAGATGTGCATCTATACCAATGACAAGGTAACGATTGAAGAACTCTAGTTCTCCGTCCTTTCTCAGAGTTAGCAAAAACCGCCGCGCTACTGAGAACTGAGATCGGTGAACTGAGAACTCAACTATGGCTATTTATCTCCCATCCTCTGCTGAAGAAGAACAGCTTGCGCTGGACGAACTGACCCCACGCGAAATCGTAGTCGAGCTCGACAAACACGTGATCGGCCAGAAAGACGCCAAGCGGGCCGTCGCCATCGCGCTGCGCAACCGTATGCGCCGGCAAAAGCTCACGCCCGAGCTTGCCGAAGAGATCATCCCAAAAAACATCATCATGATTGGGCCGACAGGAGTGGGAAAGACGGAGATTGCGCGGCGGCTGGCCAAGCTGGCGAATTCGCCCTTCCTGAAAGTTGAAGCTTCCAAGTTTACCGAAGTGGGTTACGTGGGACGCGACGTGGAGTCGATGGTGCGCGATCTGGTAGAGATCGCAATCGACAACGTGCGCGAAGAGAAACTGGAAGACGTTGCCGACAAGGCCGAATTGAATGCGGAAGAGAGACTGCTGGACATTCTCCTGCCGCCGTCGCCTCCCGCGCGACCGGAGGCGAGTTCCCCCTCGGGCGGAGTGGTGATCGATGGGAACGCGGCGCTGACGGAATCGTCGAGCCGGACGCGTGAAAAATTGCGTCAACAACTGCGCGAAGGAAAGCTGGATGAGCGCACGGTGGAGATCGATGTGCGCGAACGAAATTTCCCGTCGTTCGAAATTCTCTCGAATCAGGGCGTGGAAGAGATGGACGTCAACCTCAAGGACATGTTGCCAAACATCTTCGGGCAGCGCACCAAGAAACGAAAGATGAAGGTCAACGAGGCCTTCGAGTACCTGATTCAGGAGGAAGAACAGCGGCTGATTGACATGGATCAGGTCACACGAATGGCGATTGACCGTGTGGAAAATTCAGGCATTGTGTTTTTGGACGAGATCGACAAAATCGCGGGGCGCGAAGGCGGCCATGGGCCGGACGTTTCGCGGGAAGGCGTGCAGCGCGATATTCTTCCCATCGTGGAAGGTACGACGGTGAATACCCGTTATGGCATGGTGCGCACCGACCACATTCTGTTTATCGCGGCGGGCGCGTTCCACGTGTCGAAGCCTAGCGACCTGATTCCCGAACTCCAGGGGCGGTTTCCGATACGAGTCGAATTGCAATCCTTGACGATGGAAGACTTCGTGCGGATTCTGACTGAGCCAAAGTCGTCGCTCGTAAAGCAGTACACGGCACTGCTTGAAACGGAAGGCGTGAAGCTGGAGTTCACCAAGGAAGCGCTGGATGAAATTGCACACTTTGCTTTCCGCGTGAACGAAAGTACGGAGAATATTGGCGCGCGGCGGCTGCATACAATCATGGAGCGGGTGCTCGACGAGTTGAGCTTCGATGCCCCGGAGAAGAAGGGCGAGCACGTCATAATCGACGCGGAGTACGTGCGCAAGATGCTCACCGATATCGTGAAAGATCAGGATCTGAGTCGATACATTTTGTAGCGACTTGAATCGGCGGGCGTTGTTTCCCGGGCCTATAATTCTGGACTGTGACCCATCACCGCGTTCTCGTCACCATTTTCTGGCTGCCGTCTGCTGGGTGCGGGATGTCGCAAGTCGCTGAGCAACTGCCGAGAGTCATCCTTCTGCTCCCGCCTGATCGATCCTTCGACAGAGTTGAGATACGGCATGTCTGTACGGCCCCTTTGGGGCATCGGGCCGCAGCAAGACTTTAAACTCTGGTTCGCGATCCGTTGAAATCCAAGCGTCCGAGGAAGGTAAACTCGCGGACCACATCAAGCTCCTGGCGCCATGGGCCAGCGGATTCTTTGGTTTTGCAGACTGCTTGGTCCCACAAATCTCCCTGGGCACTGTGGTGCCGAGTGCAGATGGTGCTTTCGAGATTGACCTTCCCGACTTCGCTCTAGATCCGGTTTCGACCGATTCCGACGGCGGCGCAGAACTTCAACTTGTTCTTCGTGAGGTCAAGACTGGGAATCTCATGGCTTATCTCGATCCGGAATTAGAGACATTGCGAACGCCGAGTGGGGCTTTAGGACTGGCCGCTTCATATCCGCAACCAGTGGTTTTCGTTGCTCGAAATTAAAGTGAAGACTTATCCTTGGCAGTGGCAAGCCGGGTGTTACACGGGCTACTATCTGCTAGGTTATTTCCCTTACCAAGAATTTATGAAAACCATCGACCGTTCCCGCTTGCAGTCCCTGATGCAACGTGAGCAGAAGAAGTTTGTGGACGAGCGCCCGAAGTCGAAGGCGCTGTTCGAGCGGGCGCGCAAGTCGCTGCTGGCTGGGGTGCCGATGAACTGGATGGTCAAGTGGGCAGGAGCGTTTCCGCCGTTCGTGCGCGAAGCGCAAGGAGCCCACTTCTTCGACGTGGATGGACATCGCTACACGGACTTTTGTTTGGGCGACACGGGAGCGATGACCGGGCATTCGCCGTTTGCTACCGTCAAGGCCGTGGAAGAGCAGTCGCGACGCGGCATCACGCTGATGCTGCCGGGGGAAGACTCTATTTTTGTAGCCGAGGAACTGCAGAGACGCTTCCAGTTGCCCTACTGGCAGTTCGCGTTGACCGCTACGGATGCGAATCGCTTCTCGATCCGGCTGGCTCGGCAGATCGCGGGACGTTCGAAAATTCTGGTCTTCAACTGGTGCTATCACGGCACAGTGGATGAGACGTTCATTACTCTTCAATCCAATGGAGCGGCGGGGCCGCGGCCTGGGAATATTGGACCGCCCGTGAATCCGGCAGTAACGACCAAGGTCGTCGAGTTTAATGACGTCGGTGCTCTGGACCGGGCGCTTGCCACCGGCGATGTCGCTTGCGTGCTAGCAGAGCCAGCTATGACGAACGTCGGCATCGTGCATCCGCAACCGGGATATCACACTGCCCTGCGCGAACTCACTCGCAAGCATGGGGCCCTGCTCATCATCGACGAGACGCACACGATCTGCGCGGGACCGGGGGGTTATACGCGAGCGGAGAGTCTCGAGCCTGACATCCTCGTCTTCGGCAAGACCATCGGGGGAGGCATTCCCGGCGCGGCTTATGGCTTTTCGCAGGAAGTTGCCGAACGCATCGTCGCTAAACAGGAACTCGAAAACTGCGATGTGGGCGGGATCGGAGGCACCCTCGCCGGGAACGCGCTTTCTCTCGCGGCCATGCGCGCCACACTGACGAAAGTTCTTACCAAAGAGGCCTTTGACCGGATGATTCCGATGGCCGAGCGTTGGAAAGCGGGCGTGGCCAAGGCCATTGCAGATGCGGAATTTCCCTGGCACGTGACTCGTCTGGGGTGCCGGGCCGAATATCTTTTCAGCTCCAAGGAGCCCACCAACGGCAACCAGGCCCACGACGCGATGGATTTTGAGCTGGAACGATTCATGCACCTCTACGCCATGAATCGAGGAATCTTGCTGACGCCGTTTCATAATATGGCGCTGATGTCGCCGCAGACGGAAGCGGAAGATGTGGACCGGCATACCAAAGTGTTCCGGGAGGCGTTGAAGGAACTCGCCGCGTAGGCCGATGTTCACGCAGCTGGAAGAAGCCGTCCCGCAGGGGCAAAAGATCATCCTATGCGGCAATCTATCGGCGCGGCTGAACGCTCTGCCCTTGTCAAAACCGGCTGTCCCCAAACTTTCCCTCTCCCGGGATGCTCCTTTCAGACCGAGATCAGATACAGTCTGAGCCGCTGACCGTCGTTCTGTTAGTCTGTTTTCTTCTGAATGAGACGCTCCGCGAAGAAAACCCTATGGGCTCTGGCTGTGCCGTTTGTTTTCACAGCGTGCGCGACAATCGGGCCGCCGCAGCCGCCATCGCTGGAGTTGCCGAAGCCTCCTTCGGATCTGCGGGTTACGCGCAAAGGCGATCACGTGACTCTTACCTGGACTGCTCCAATCGTTACGAGTGATCGGCAGACAATACGAAGCTTGGGTCCAACGAGGATTTGCCGCCGAGGGCAAATGGAGTTGACGCAGTGCAGTATTCCGGTGGGAGAGGTACCTGCGCAACCGAGTCCCGGCAAGAGTCAGCCTGCCAAGCAGAAAGGTTCGAGATCGTATACTGACTCACTCCCGGCACAGCTTCAAAGTGACGATCCTTATGGCTTCGTTACTTATGCCGTCGAAGTGCTCAACCCCGAGGGTAGAGGCGCAGGTCTTTCGAATCAGGTGCGGGTTTCGTCGGCGCGCACTCTTCCGTCGCCGCGGGACTTTGCTGCACACGTCACAGGTCAGGGCGTTGTACTGAGTTGGACCAACGATCTTCCGCTGAATCCCACCAAAGATGTGCACTACATCTATCGCATTTACCGCCACCCTGAGGGCAGTTCGCAGCAAACTCTTGCCGGCGAGATTCCGACAGGCAGCGAAGGCAACCCCAATTTTACGGATCCGAGCGTCGAATGGGAAAAGACATACGAATATCACGCGGAGACGGTGAGGGTGATTGCTCAGGAAAACAAACCGGAACTAGCGGTCGAAGGCGACGACACGCCAGAGATTAAAGTCTTTACCCACGATGTTTTTCCACCTTCCGTTCCGTCCGCGTTGCAGGCGGTGTCTTCCGGACCGGGGCAGAAGACCTTTGTTGATCTGGTATGGGCTCCGGTTGCCGACGTCGATCTCGAGGGATACAACGTGTATCGCCATGAAGTCGGAGGGGGGGTCGTGAAGTTAAACGCGGAGACGGTGAAAACTCCGGCGTACCGGGATCCGAATGTCGAGTCCGGAAAGCACTACTTCTATTCGGTCAGCGCAGCGGACGTGCGCGGGAACGAGAGCGCCCGTTCGGAAGAAGCCGACGAAAAAGTCCCATGAGGAAAGACAACTACGCGGATGAAATCCTCGCAGAGTCTTTCGGTCAGTTGGGAGCCACCGCACGCCGCGCATGATAGCCCTTGCGAGCCCGAACCTGCAGTCTTTTACCGTCCTTTTCCGCAATCACGCTGATTGGGCGATAGCTCCCATCGGGCTGGAAATCGGCAGGCTTGTAGGCAACGAAGTAACGGCTACGGATTAACTCATTCAGCTTGTCGAGAGACCGCCCCAAGGTCCTGATGTCGCCCGGAAACATCGCCTCGCCCCCGGTCCGTTCCGCCAGCATTTCTAACACACTATCGGCGTCGGTCTTATCGCCTCGGTCCTCTCGAGTGCTCACCGTATAAATGGTTACACCAGTTCTCTCGGCAGCTTGAATGCTCTGTTTCAAGCTGCTGTGGCTGGAATTATCTTCGCCGTCGCTCAGGATCACCAGAACTCTAGCCACGCGCTCGCTCTCAGGATACGCGTCCAGCTTTCGACACGCGAAAGATACTGCATCGAACAGCGCAGTTCCTCCGCCGTTAGCCAGCTTTTCAATTCCCTGCCCCAGTTCAGCCGGGTCTGAGGTGAAATCTTGCGTGACAGTGTTCTCTTCGGAGAAGCCCGCTATGAAAGCCAAGTCTGAATGGCTGCTTAGGATTTTTTGTACGAACTTGGTCGCAGCATGCTTTTCAAACGAAAATCGGTCATGCACAGAGCCGCTGGTATCGACGATCAGAGCAAGCCGCAGGGGCAGCTTCGACTGCGGAGCAAACTGTTCCATCCGGTCCGGCGGCTTGTTGTTGTCCAGCACCCGGACGTTGGACTCCTGCAAATCGTTCACCATGTGACCGTGTTGGGTGACGGTGAAGAACAGGGTAACCTGATCGACGCTCGTACGAATCGTCCATCCACTGGCGAGACCCGGCGCCACCCGCGAATCGGAGAAAGATGTCGTGCTGCGGTTCGCATCCGGGGCTGCGCTCGCCTCGACTAGGGCACCGCAATCCTCGCAACTCCCGGCGTCAGACTCACTTCCCAAATCACCTAACTCGGCCTTCAATCTCTGCGCGTTCGGAAACGTCGATGGCCGCAGCGAAGCGACCATGGTCGGGTTTTGCGTAGGAGTGCTGGCGCCGGCTGCCCGAGCCGCCTTGTTATGCGTAAGCGCGGCCAGGTTCTGGCGCGCCGTGGGAGCGAAGGCGTCGGTTGGATCTTCGCCAAGAAACAGGTTCAGTTCCCGCTCCATGGCTTCGAAGTCCTTTAAAGACATGGCTGCGGATGCGGCGACGTAGTGCACACTGGCCATTCCTTTGTGATCGAGCGCATGAACCAGTTTGGCAGTTTCAAGAGCCTGCTGGAACTGCCGGGTTCCATTTTGCGCGTAGGCCAAAGCGGATAGGATTTTGGGGTCCTTGGGATGCAAGGATGCAGCTTTTTCCAGTTGTGGTTTCGCAGTCTCAAAATCGTTCATGGACAACGCAACGAGGCCGAGATTCATGAAGGATCCGGGAAACTTCGGGTCGAGCTTCGCAGCCACTTCAAACTCGCTTTTGGCGTGAGGCTGGTCCTCCTGATCAAGATATGCGAGTCCGAGGCCGAGATGCGCTGAAACAAACTTGGGATAGGCATCGATCGCACGCCGCATGTGCTTGATCGCCTCTTGCGAATGCTGCGCTCTCATCAACGTGGTCGCCTGGTTAAACTCTTCGACGGCCTTGTTGGGAGCCTCCAAATCGAGCGCCGAGATCACTCCCGAATCAATCATTTCTTTCTCTTGCTTGCGCTTCTGCTCGCTCTTGGCCATGCGCCGGTTCATCTGGTCGAGAGACATTTGCGCAAAATCAATCTGCGCGAACGTAGAATCGGGTCCCATATTGATATTTGGGATTTGCGCTAGCGGAGCAATCTGGCTGCAAAGAAAGAAGACGATGACCGCCGCGAGACGAGACTTCATGCTCGCGCGAGATTGATGGCATGGCAAAGACGACACAGAGTAACTCCTGCAAAGAACGTGGGTAGCGACCGTAGCTCGTTGGCGGTACGCCGCGAGACTTCAAACCGACGGCTCTCGCCCCAGAACCCGCGGGGGCAGCAATTATATAGTGGATATTCCCGGTCACGTATACATCTTTAAAAGTCATAGACTGATCCAGGTTTGGCTTGAACGCACAACAAAACTAAAGCTAACAATAAGGGGCGTCGGCGCCAGCTCGAGGGCCTCAGAGATCGGGGTCTCAAAGGCGATATATCGTCCCCTCCCAAAAAAAATCTTTCTGGTGCGCGCCTCAATTTCCACGGATATGGTTAGATAGATCGCGATGAGATACTGTCGATTTCAATTCAACGACCAAGTCCAGTATGGGCTGGTTGAGTCTGTTGCCGGACGAGATGCGATTGTGCGGATTCTGCTGACTGCTCCCGAGGAGGCCGACGGGGACATAGAAAGCCTGCGCACGCGCCGGATCGAGGCAATTCCACTGGCGGAGGCCACCCTTTTGCCTCCGGTGCGGCCTTCGAAAATCGTTTGCGTCGGGCGCAACTATCGCGAGCATGCGGCCGAACTCGGGCACGACGTGCCGAAAGAGCCCCTTATCTTCTTGAAGCCAACCTCCGCGCTGTTGCCACCGGGGGGGATCGTGCGGCGCCCGAAAATCTCGCAGCGAGTCGATCACGAGGGCGAACTGGGCGTGGTAATTGGCAAGACCTGCTACCAGCCGGCGGCGGACGCCGACATCCGGCAATACATTCTTGGCTACACGTGCGTAGATGACGTTACGGCGCGAGATCTGCAAAACAAAGACGGACAGTGGACCCGGGCCAAGGGATTCGACACGTTTTGCCCTGTGGGACCCGTGGTGACCGACGAAATCGATCCGTGGGCAGGCGTCGGCGTCGAAACCCGCGTTAATGGCGAGGTGCGGCAGCAGGGCAACACGCGAGATTTCATTTTCACGTTGGACGTGGTGATTCGGCATATCGCGCAGGTGATGACTTTGTTCCCCGGTGACCTGATCCCCACGGGGACGCCTGCAGGCGTCGGGCCGCTGGTTGCGGGCGATGTGGTGGAAGTCAGTGTGGAAGGGGCCGGGACGCTGCGGAATTCCGTCGTGGACGAATGAGGACTGGCTGATCGCAGATTTCACTCCTATTGCAGACGGAACCGTTCCTTCATGAGCCTCTGCAGACGAGGCTTGTAGAGGAGATCGTAGGCAAGCTCCTTGTCGGGGAACATGGCCAGAGCGGCGCGCTTGGCTCCGGCCGCCAACTCTGAGGCCTCCTCCACAGTCAGGCTCGGATCTTGACCGATGACGGACATCACCATGCTAATCATCAGTTGCAGACGGCGTATTTTGCGGGCTTCCTCTTCCCGCTCGCGCACAGCCTCCTGCTCTCCCATAGGAAAGCTCTCGTTATGCTCGTCGTGTTGATGAATATTCATGGTGTCCCCTTTTCCCCGGCCCACAGACTTGGATGACGCTACGCGGCCCGGCGTTGCGCCCCTGATAATGCTCATTCTGCCGTAGTCACCGAAGAAATCAAGTACATAAGAGGGTCGAGCCTCAAAGCCAACCGGCTTTAGCTCCGGTTCGCAACCCTTGACTCTGAAGCGGCATCCACCCTACACGCCGATTCACGGGATGTGGGCCGGACTCGGAAGCGGAGTAAAATCTCAGTAACATCGCATTAGGAGCGTAGGATTCGGCCGGTTCGGTCCGACTCCGGAATTGGAGATGTCATGGCAGAATCTGGCAATTCGACCGCCGGCGCGCAGCAGCGTCCTGATCCCAACGAGAAACTGGTAAAGGTGTTTGACTCGGAGCAGGAATCTGAGGCGCTGGTGGTCAAGGGATTGCTCGATTCCGCAGGCATCGAGAGCGATCTCACCTCCGCATCCCTGGTTCAAGACGCGTTCCCGGGGCTAGGTGGGATAATCCTGCTGGTACGCGAAGAGGACGCTGACCCCGCCCGTCGCGTGATCGCGGAAGGTCGCCGGTCGGCGCCGGATGAGGACGTAACGGCGGAGATTCCTGCTATTGAAGAGCCGCCAATGAAGCCGTAACAGAGCTGCCACCGGGATCGAAGGTGACGGCTCCGTCAAGATCAGTGCGATAGACGCGGGCTCTCGCGTCCGCCCGGCGACCGAGAACTTCGGTCCACGGCAGACCGAAGGAATTGCCGAATCCTACCGAAATAATCGCAAACTCGGCTCTGGCCGACGCGATCAGTTCCGGTGTAGTAGCATTGCAGCCTCCATGGTGGCCGATCTTGATCAAGTTCGCCGTTGGATGATCTGAGCGCGGTCACACGCCGTTCCACTTGCTTTTCCGCATCGCCCTGTAGCTCTCCCTCTCGCCATAACGACTGGTATAGCTGTCAGCTATCAGGCATCGGCGTAAAACTGCTCTTGGCTGAAAGCGGACGGCTGATGGCTGAGAACTCACTTATCGCCCGCAGGTAGAATCGAGTTCGAAGTTCGCCCTTGAGGCCGTGGGAATCCCTCAGGGGCTAAAGCCCAATCTTTTTCGCTCGCCTAGCATGGACCACAGCGACCTGCCTGTTCCTCCACGATCCTTGAACCCAAGCTCAGCTGTCAAAACAGAAACGGAAGGCATTCGGTTTTTGAAATCCGATTTCTCCCCGCGCTGATCTTTGTCAAAGAACTAAGTGCACAACGCTTTCCAAATGGTAGGTTTGAGGAAACAAATCCACCAGGTGTATTTGCTCGATGCGATACCCCGCAGCCAGTAGCGTTACGAGATCGCGCGCCAGCGTCGCCGGATCGCAGGACACATAAATAACCCGTGGCGCACCTAACTCTGCCAGCAAGCGCGCCACGCGTTCTCCCAAGCCACTTCGGGGCGGGTCCACCACCGCTAGGTCGGGCCTATGAAGGATATGAGGGAGGACGCCCTTCCCGACTCGCCCCGTATTCTCCGCAGGGGCCAGGTACTGCTCCGTCGTGGCCCGAACCACCTCTCCATTCGAGGACTGATTGTAAGCAAGATCGGCTGAGGAAGTCTGTGAGGACTCAACAGAAACGACGTGATGAAAGTCACATGCCAGGGCTGTGGAAAATAATCCAGCGCCGGCGTAGAGGTCAAGAGCCAATTTGCCGGATTGCCCGGCTGCAACAATCCGAACCAGTTCGTCGGTCAAGTGACGGTTGGTCTGAAAAAAGGAACCCGCGCTGACCCGGTACGCGGCGCCCGCCGTCTGATAAGTCAGATGCGTGGCGCCGATAGCGACCAGAATTTCCGGCGCGGTTGCCTTCCGATCGCCGGGATTGGCTTCGCGGAATGCCGCGACTCCTGCAATTTCGGGCACGGCGGCACGAAAGTCCTCGGCCCACACGCGCACCGCGGCTCGACGGGCTGCCCCCGCGCATCCGACCTCGATCAATAACTGAGTGTCGTTGGCGTCGGCAAAAAACTCGACGTCCCGTACTCCCTCAGGAACTTTGCCCGCGGTTCCGCTCCGCCACAGGGCGGCGATACCCCGGTTGATCAGCGGAGAACTGATTGGACACTCTTGGACGGCCAACAGTTCGTGCGAAGCCAATTTGAAGTATCCCGCTGCAAATTTGGGGCGGACCTGCACTTGCAGGCGCGAGCGGTTGCGATAATTCCACGGCGGCGAAGGATGGACCTGGATGTCGAGGGGTAACTCCAGTTTGGACGTGCGCCGCAGGGTATCGCGCAAGGTCTCCTTCTTGATCTCGAGCTGATGTTCGTAGCGGGCGTGCTGATAATGGCAGCCTCCGCACCGGGCAAAGTATGGGCAGCCCGGCTGGATGCGATGTGGAGAGGCTTTAACGATGGTCTCAACCGCAGCTCGAGCGAAGCCCGGCTTCTGTTCGGTGAGTGTAGCCTCAATTTCTTCTCCCGCCAGGACAAAGGGGACGAACACGGCCTTGCCGCGTCCGCGGGCTTCATCCGGAGGCGAAGCGGCTGGCAGACGGGCCAGGCCATCGCCGCCGTAGATCTGCTTTTCGATTGTGAGGAGCAAGTCTTGATTCTACGGCATGGGCAATGCGGGGGATGATATCGGAGGAAAGGGCATATTCGAGCCGGAATGGACGCTTCGTTTAAGAGGCGCGCGAGATCCCTGTCTCCGCCTGTAAAGCGGCTGAGCTCGAGATGACGTCAGTAAGCACTCGACTTACCTGTGCAACACCCAAGCCAATCCGTCAGGCTGTTTCCCGGCAAAGATTTGTCCGGTGACCTCCAGAGTTTCTAGATCCAGGACCGCAATCTTGTCGGCCGTGCTGACGGCGACATAGGCGCGCGAGCCATCGGGTGCGATCAGAATGCCTGCCGCACCACCACCGAGGTTTAACTGTTTCACCTCTTTGTGAGAGGCCGCGTCGATCACCACCAGGCTGGCGCCCCCTGCGCCCGCGCCTAGACCGGAAATCAAGACGCGCTTGCCATCCGGCGTGAACTTCAGGCGGTTGGCGCCCTTCACTGCGATCGGAAGAGTCTGAATGACTTTTTTCGTAGGGACATCGATGACGGTGACGGTTGCGTCTCGCGCATTGGCCGCCCAGATTTCCTTTCCATCCGGCGACACGTCGAAGCCTTCAACCCCATGGCCGGCAGGAACGTTCGTCACTTCCCAGGTCATACGCGGCCCACCCGGAGCAGGGCCAGGTGCTTGAGGAGGCGCACCGCCCGGACCAGATCCTGAGCCGGGTGGACCGCCGGGAGGGGGACCGAAGCCTCCGTTTGGTTGGGAAACGTGTTCGATGATGCTGATCGTGGCGGAGTTGACGTTCGAGGTGAAGATTTGCTCGAGGCTCTTCGCCACGGCGACCATATGCGTTCGATCCTGGCCGGTGCCAAGAATCCAGTCGATGCGTTCGGTTGCGGGATCGTAACGCCCAATGACTTTATTGGTCTCCGCCGTGAAATAGAGCTTGCCTCCGGCGAATGCCAACCCATGGGTGGAACGCAACGCTCCAAGGTCGATGGCAGGCAGCGCCTTGCGGGCAACCAGATCGACTACAGAGATCGTGTTCAGAGTGCTGTCGGAACCGCCGTAGTTGGAGATGTAGGCGCGTTGGCCATCGTCGGAAGCGATGATTTCGTGGGGATCGGGACCGGCGGGCAAGCGCGCCAGAACTTGTAACGTCGCAGGGTCAACGATGGCAACGGTGTTGTCACTCTTTGCGAGGACTAGAAGCGTAAACGTCTGTGCAAACGCGCCGCTCGCGAGCCCTAGAACCGCGACCAGCCAGGTAATGTTTCTCAGAAAGTTAGTGGTTGCCCTCATCGCATCCTCTCGATTTCTGGAAAGACAGTCTACACCGCTCGGCCCGCCGCCGCCCCCGAAGCCCACGCCCACTGAAAGTTGAAGCCGCCAAGCTGACCGGTCACGTCTACTACTTCGCCAATGAAAAACAAGCCGCGGACTCTACGGCTCTCCATCGTCTTGGCCGAAAGTTCGTCGGTGTCAACGCCGCCAGCCGTCACCTCCGCCTTCTCGTACCCTTCCGTCCCCGCGGGGGCGATGGTCCACGCATGCGCCTGCTGCTCGAGATCGGCCAGCGCGGCGTTCGTCCACGCAGCCGGGCCGTGCAGTTCGAGCCAGCGATCGGCAAAGCGTGCCGGCAGCATCTTCCGTAGCTCGGATCGTAGTGCGGTCAGAGTTCGAGGCGTCTTCGGATCGCGGAAGATGGCGGTCAACTCGTTGCCGGGTGCGATGTCGACCCGGATCTGCTGCGGCTTCTTCCAATAGGAGGAGATTTGCAGGATTACGGGACCGCTCAGGCCGCGATGGGTGATTAACATCTTTTCGCGGAACTGTTGTCCGTCACAGGATGCGATCACCTCGGCGGAAACCCCCGTTAGATCGCAGTAGCGGGAACGGTCTTCCGGGTTCAGCACCAGGGGTACGAGCCCCGGCCACGGCTCGCGGATTTTCAACCCGAACTGTCGCGCCAGGTCGTAGCCAAATGAGGTCGCACCGATCTTTGGAATAGATAGGCCTCCGGTCGCTACGACCAGGGCGGGCGCGTGGAATTCTGCATTCTGCGCATGCACGACAAACTCTGGGGTCCGTTTCACTTCGTGAATCTTTGTATTCAGGAAACTCTTCACGCCAGCGGACGAGCATTCTTCCTCGAGCATTCCCAGGATGTCACGAGACGAACGATCGCAAAACAATTGGCCCAGCGTCTTTTCGTGATACGGGATGCGATGCTTTTCAAGGAGCGCGATGAAATCGGCAGGCGTGCAGCGAGCCAGCGCCGACTTGGCAAAGTGCGCGTTCGCCGAGAGGAAATTCTCGGGCCGGCAATGGATGTTGGTGAAATTGCAGCGGCCGCCGCCGGAAATGAGAATCTTCTTGCCGAGACGGTCGGCGTGTTCAAGAACGGCGACGCGGCGTCCACGCCTACCGGCCTCGATTGCACACATCAGGCCGGCTGCGCCACCTCCGAGAATCAGTGCGTCGAAACGATAGGTCACGATGGAGTGAACAGTTACCGCGGCGGCTAGAGCCGAGGTATTTTGCGAATGCCTAACGGCACGAATGAGTCGTGCCCTTCCCGAACTACTAGATCCCCCCAACCTTACGCCCAGCCCTGAGTTGCGCTCTGCGTTCCAGTTTCAACTCGCTGTTCGTTACATGTAAAACAAACTGAGCCTCGGGAGTTGGTACTTTTCCAACAAGCGTTTGTGAACGTACTGCTTCTGCAGTTGATCGATTTGCGGCGCTGACATCTTGCGGCGGTACGGGCCTAGATCGCGGTCGGCTTCGGCGCGGACCGCTACGATTTCTTCGTCCGGAGTTGACGCCAGCAGCATGGCAAATAGTTTTTCCTCGAGCACGGTCAGCCGGCGCTCAAGATCTTCCAAACGGCCCGCGGACTTCTTTTCTATTTCTTCCGCGAGATGGCGCAGAACCTTAGCCGCATCGAGAGCGACGGATCGCGCGGATACTCCGCCAGCCTGCGGCAACTTGGCGGATTCCAGTCGTTCTGCGTTGCGACGCAAGAAGGGCACGACTACCTCTGGCTCAAAGCCTTGACTGGCACTGCTCTTCGCAGGAAACGCCGCTTCCCCGCCAGCCGCACCGACCGCAGCCTCCTTCATATCTTCGGCCGCGGCCAGCACCAACTGTGAGCAGTATGCCAGGCTATTCACTTTCTTGGTTTTGGATGGGCGTTCATCATAGCGGTCGAAGGCGTCATCGATGCCGCGCAGCACGGCTTCGAGTGGGATCCCGGCATCTTTCCAGGTTTGGATGAGCGCCCAGTCGAGAGTCGAGAGCAGCAGACCGCCGCTGCGGCGGTGCAAGAAGCGTTCTTCAATTTCAGTGAAATAATTGAAATAATTCTCCACGGCAGGTCAGCGGGCAGAGCGCGAGTCCGAAGGCGTCGGAGTCCCGTCACCATTTTTCGATTTCGGCTGCGACGACTTGGGCTGCGATGATTTCGACGACGGCGTCGATCCGGCTTGGGACGCGTCTTTCGCCGAAGCAGAATCCTTGCGCGACGAGCCATTCCGTTCCCAGATGATGCGCAAGCCTTCGAGAGTGAGGAAGTCGTCGACGTCCTTGATGTATTTGGAGCCCTTGCCGATCATGGGTCCGAGCCCGCCGGTCGCGATCACGTGTGTCTGCTGGCCCAACTCCGCGAGCAGAAGCTCGAGGATGCCATCTACCAGGCCGAGATAACCGTAATACAAGCCCGATTGCAGGCTGCCGACGGTGTTCGAGCCGATGACGCGCGCGGGCTTGCGGATCTCGACCCGAGGCAAGCGTGCGGTGCGTTCAAAGAGTGCATCCGCAGAGATGCCGATGCCAGGGCAGATGACTCCGCCGAGATATTCACCCTTCGCCGACACGCAGTCGAACGTCGTGGCCGTTCCGAAATCGACGACTACGCATGGTCCGCCATACTTTTCAAAGGCCGCCACGGCATTGACGATCCGGTCGGCGCCGACCTCGGCCGGATTGTCGTAGTGCACCGGCATTCCGGTCTTCACTCCCGGCTCGATGTAGAGAGGACGCAAATTGAAATAGCGCTCGCAAACCTGGCGCAGCACCGGATCGAGAGGCGGCACCACTGACGAGATCACGATGCCGTGAATGCCTTTCGACTCAAGGCCAGCCATCGAGAACAAGTTCCGGAACAACACGCCGTACTCATCCACCGTGCTGGTGCGGGAGGTGGCGACGCGCCAGTTAGCGACGAGGCGCTCATAGCGCGGAGTTTCGTCCGAATCGCCGGCGGTGTTCACTTTGGCGACACCGGCGAAGACGCCAAGGACGGTGTTCGTGTTGCCGACGTCGATGACGAGAAGCATGGATTCAGCTCTTGGCTCTTGGCTCTTGGCTTCTAGCTCTTACTTCCTAGCTCTCCGCTAGGCTTAATCCTACCGTAGCACCGGCTGGCCTCTTCGCGGCGCCAAGGGCGAGTCGCCCTCGGGACAGCCGGCAAGATGCCGGCGCTACTTTTCTCGCACTGTTCCGCTCAATACGATCTGAGTTCCATGAGGGGTGCGGACGCGCAAAAAACCTCGCTCGTCGAGGCCCTCGGTTGTTCCTTCGAAGGGTGAATCGCTCTCTTCGATGCGTACGGCTTTGCCTCGTACCCAGGAGGAATTCTCGGCGAATCGCCGCAGAATCGACTCCCGCGCGCCTCGCTCCTCCAGCAACTGTCGATATTCGCGGTCAAGTGATTTTAACAAAGCTGCCAACATCTCAACGCGGGACCACCCGCTTCCGGTGATGAGGCGCAGCGATGTCGCGTGCAATTCCTCCGGGAAACTTGCCTGGTTTGCGTTAATGCCGATGCCGATCACGATATAGCGGACGCGAGTGGCCTCGGCATTCATCTCGGTGAGAATACCGCAGACTTTCTTGCCGTCGATGAGAACGTCGTTGGGCCACTTCAGGTCGGCAGCGACCCGCGAATCGACCTGTTGAATGGCTGCGCGGACTGCGAGCCCTGCGGCCAGCGACAGTACCAAGACTTCCGACGGTGGGAGCGTGGGCCGCACCACCACCGAGCAATAGATTCCGCTGGACCGCGGGGACTGCCATGAATTGGCTCCCCGACCACGACCCGCGAGCTGCTCTTCGGCGAGGAAGACGCTGCCTTCGGGAGCGCCCTCCGCCGCTGCGGACATGGCCGCAGTGTTGGTCGACCCGATCTTATAAAAATGGTGAAGATGAGTGTCGAAGATGGTGCCCCGCAAAAGCGGCCGCAGAATTTCGGGCAGGAGCAGATCAGGAACCGAGCGCAATTGATATCCAGTCGCGGGATGACCTGCGACGTCCACGCCCAGGCCGCGTAGTTGCTGTATCAAGCGCCATACTTCGGAACGGTTGGAAGAAATTTCCTCGGCGATCTTCGTTCCGCTCACCACAACGGTGGCGTGTTCCATCATCAGGCGCACGATCCGGCCGAGACGGAGATCGGTGGGTTGGGGCTGGTGCGCGGCCGGTACTTTCGCTTTTGCCCGTGACGACTGCTGGCGAATTTTGGCGGCTCTGGCGATGCCGAGATTATGCGCGATTCCCCGCGAAACAACAATCCGGCATACGCCCAAGCGGATCCGATGCTATTTGACTTCAATCGTCGAAACGCTCAGAGCCGGAAGGGTAACGGTAAACGACTGACCACCGACTGGCATTTGACCAACCAGCACCGGGTGAACAGGAGTCTGCCCTTGAGCCGAGGCCGCCGTGATTTGATACGCAGTTGCCCTGCCAGAGAGAGGTAGACCACTGATGGCAGTTACGTGCGCGGCAGTGGAACGATTGATGGCCGCGAATACGACTCGGCCTGGCGCAGTGCTGTCCGTACTCGCATACACGGCAACCTTCGAAATATCACTGGAGGTCGCCTGGACCGAAGTGTCACCGAAGTTCGCATTCGCGCCGTCGAAACCGCGGAATACCCGAAAGCCCGCAAGAGCGTAGTCGTATGTACCGTTCGGCGGCCATAAGTTTGCCGCGAATAGCCCTTGCGCTCCAAAGATGCCCAGCATGTCCGCTTGCGCGAGAGTGCCGGCGATGTGGTTCCAACCACCGCCTTGCCTACGGCAAGCCTCTCGTCGATGTCTACGATTTCCACTGGTATCCGGAGATCTACGACGCCAATGGCACGCGAATTCTGGACCTGACCGGCACCACCCTGACGGATGCCCAAGTGCAACTCATCGTGCAGGGCCCCCGAGACCTGTGGGACCCGATGTTCAACGACGACAACAATAGCAATCCGTGGATCTTCCAGGAACTGGGCCACAAT
>CAZILJ010000316.1:0-1723 GCA_964539915.1 uncultured Acidobacteriaceae bacterium
TTCCACCACGATCTCTGTGCTGGTCGCACCGACCTGCATGGTGACATCGACGCGAGCCTTCTGCGCCACGTCCAAGACCACACCCTTGGCCTGGAATTTCTTGAAGCCGGTGGCCGTGACGGCGACGTCATAAGTCCCCCCGGGCAGGGCTGACTCGTTGTATTCTCCGGCAGAGTTGGTGACCGTGTTGCGGTTGATGCCGTGATCGGGGCTGGAAACCAGCACACTGGCACCCGCGACCGTTGCGCCGGTAGAGTCCTTTACCGTGCCCGTAATCGATCCTGTGTCCTGGCCCCAGGCAGCCGCGCTGAACGTCACCACCAGCAACGCAATCCGGAACACTTTGTCCAATTTCATGGTCACACTCTCCCCGTTGGCGCGGGCGTTTCCTGGCGCCAGTTCAATCGGCCTTTGCCTTGCTTTCCGAGCATTGCGCTCGGGGCTTCATTGCGACGAACACTTACGAGCTGTAGGTTGAGACCCGACAGGGGTGTATTAAAACGTATGAATAGTGCTTTTATACGGCATCGACTGTCAAGAAAAAAGCGCGATCATGTGCGCTGGATCACAATCTTCCCGGGAAAATTCCAGGCGGTTTTTGAAGAATTTCGTGAACCTGGGACCGCCGGGCGGTTCACTACGGCGAAAACCTTACAGCAGACTGCGGGTGGACTCCCGAACCACCAATTCCGGGGCCACCTTGCGATGGGTAGCGCCGATTTCGCGTTTCTCGAGCACCGCATTGATGCCGTCGACCACAATGCCCACAGCGGAAGCACCCATGGCTTCCATGGGCTGGCGGACGGTGGTGAGCGAGGGCGTGTAGATAGCCGAAGTCGCCACGTCATCGAATCCGATCACCGAGCATTGTTCCGGCACGCGCATCCCGGCCTTGGTCAAGGCGCGGATCGCTCCGAAGGCGCTCATGTCATCGAACGCAAGCAGCGCTGTAAAGGGACGCTTCTGCCGAATCAATTCTTCGGTGAGTTTGAGACCTGATTCGAAGCTGGACATGGGATCGCGCGATTCCGGAAGCTCCATGATCAGCCGGGCATCGAGCTCCAGATCGCATTCTTTGGCGCAGTTCCGGATGCCGCGCCAGCGCGGAGAACTGTCAATCAGCGGCTTTGGGCCGCGGATGAAAGCAATCTTACGGTGGCCAAGAGAGTGCAGGTGCTCGAGCGCCATGTGGCCGCCCACTTCGTTGTCGACGATGACCGAGCTGATCGAATCCGTCTTCATCTCACAGCCGATCATGGCGGTGGGAATGCTGCTCTTCTCCAAATCACCGAGCAGATTGATGTCGAGAAAAACCCAGTTCGCTACCACGATGAGGGCTTCGATGCGGCGATCGAGAAGCATTTCCAGGTAACGCTCGAAGCGGCTGCGCTCATTGTGCACGTCGGTCAGAATGGGAAGATAGGACGACTGGTAGAGCGTGTTTTCGATCCCGCGCAGAATCAGGGTGCAGAACGGGTCGGTCATGTCGAAAACCATGACGCCGACGGTGTGGCTGCGCTTGCTGCGTAAGGATCGGGCGAACTGGTTGGGCCGATATCCGAGCTTCTGCGCAGCCCGCTCAATTCGCTTTTTGGTAACGGCGGGGATGTAGCGCGCGAGGGGTGCATTGTTGAGAACGATCGACACCGTGGTCGAGGAAAAGCCGCTTTCTTTCGCCACGTCCCGAATGGTCACCATCGCAACCCTCGCGCCCAACCGAGAG
>CAZILJ010000317.1:0-1536 GCA_964539915.1 uncultured Acidobacteriaceae bacterium
GCGCACAATCTTCACCCCGAGTTTTGCCAGCTTGTCTTCGGTGACTTTACCGACTCCGGGCAGTCGTCCAACTGGTAGAGGCAACAGAAATGCATCGATTTCTTTTGGCTGGATCACGAATAGTCCATTCGGCTTCCGCCAGTCCGAAGCGAGTTTCGCCAGAAACTTGTTGGGCGCAACGCCGGCAGAAGCTGTCAGATTCAATTCCTGGTGGATTTGTTCTCGGATCGTACACGCCACGAGCGTTGCCGTGGGCAATCCGGTTTTGTTCTCCGTAACATCCAAATACGCTTCATCGAGCGACAGGGGTTCGATCCGATCGGTATGACGCTTCAAGATTTCTCGCACGCTCTTCGATACGGCCCGATAACGGGTGAAGTCTGGACCAATGAAGACCGCCGCAGGACACAGTCGTTCCGCTCGCACGGCCGGCATGGCGGAGCGTACGCCGAAAGCCCTGGCCTCATAGGATGCTGCGCAGACGACAGAGCGGTTGCCCTTCCAGGCGACGATAACGGGCTTACCCTTCAGCAGCGGATCATCGCGCTGCTCGACGGAAGCGTAAAACGCGTCCATGTCCACGTGGATGACCTTGCGGATGCCCATTGGCAACCATAGTATTCCGGGTCCGGAAAGAGTGGGAACTTCGCATGAGCTCCCTTGCGCGCAAACTCAACCCGTACGAGACATCCAGTCGACGCAACGTGTCAGACTTAGCTACTGTGCGCGTCATGTCTTGGCACGACCTTGAGATGTGCAGCACAATTACGAGGGTGAAAACGATGGACGCAGTCACAATTCGCCAAGCTACGCTGGCAGACTTGCCCCTGCTTTTGCGATATCGGCGCGCCATGGCCGAGGAGATGGAAACCCCAGATCCCCTGGCCGTAAACCGGATGATCACAGCCTTGGAGCCTTACCTTCGCTCCGCCATTCCCGAGGGCCGATGGCATGCCTGGATTGCTGAGCCTGGCGGGTGCGGCTCCGTCGAAATTATCCAATGGGTCCCGGGAAGGCAGGATCCAACGCCACGACGTGCATGGATTCACAGCCTCTATATCGAACCCTCGTTTCGGCGCCGCGGTATCGGGCGGCGACTTACCGAGACCATGGTGGGGTGGTGTCGCGAACAGGGGTTGCGGTGGATCTATTTGCACGCCAGCGAACAAGGTCGGCCCTTATATGAATCGGTCGGTTTCGAGCCGTCCACTGAAATGCGCCTCAAACTGTAACGAGGGATAAACCGGAAATGAACGCGTCGGGCGATGAGTCCCTGCCTCTCCAACGCGCGACGGTAGAAGGGATGTTCGCCTGTGGCTGAGCTCCCGCGAGCCGATAATGTCGGAAGTATGCGTTGAATCGGTTACGTCAAATTCCATAAAATGCTTGAACGTTTAGCGTTCCTAATCCGGTTAGATCTCCCAGAAGTGGACTTATGGTCCGCCTCGATTTTGGCCCATCTACTTGCGTTTTTTCCGTGCGGCGAGGCTATTGAAATGTACGATGAGTAGACTCATGCGCCGAACAGGTGGCACC
>CAZILJ010000318.1:0-1885 GCA_964539915.1 uncultured Acidobacteriaceae bacterium
ATCGGGCGCATATCGAAAACGAATCTTCTGGCCGGATCTTTTCACCCTGCGGGCAAGAGCCACGTCTTCGAGGATGTCTGCCGCAACCGCCGCATGCCCACCCACCGCTTGGTAAGCGTCGCGGCGCACCAGAATGAACTGGCCGTTAGCGGCCGCGACCGGCGAGGCGGGATCGCTGACAACCGACGGAGGATAGTGCCGCGCCAGTTCTGCGAACACCACAGGCAAGGTCGCCATCTCCCAGAAAGTGACGGCAAGCTGCTCGGGAGAGTAGGAAAGCATCGCAGCTTTGTTGTCTTGCGCTTCCGCCAAGGCACGAGCCAGCGATCCGCGAAGGTGCACGGTGTCAGCGTCGGTGAACAGCAGCCATTCGCCACGGGCCTGGCGTGCGCCAGTTGTCACAGCAGCATTTTTGCCCGTCCAGCTTTCAGGCAGAGGGCTGGCTTCGATAACTCGCACCCCTGGGCACGACAGGGCAATCTCACGGGTGCGGTCGCTGGAGTGGTCGTCGACCACGATGATTTCGAATGCGACCCCCGACTGCGCCACCAGCGACTGCAGGCAATCCCCCAGGCACGCCTCTTCGTTGCGCGCGGGAACGATCACCGACACTGTGGGGTGCTGCGCGACTGTTTCCATCGCTGCCATCCGTCGAATCTATTATTATAGCTGTGTGCCCCGTGCATCCCAATCCAACTCACGCCGGTTCAATTCTCAGCTCTCAACAGTTGTGATCGCGGGCCTGCTGACGTTCGCCCTTTCAGCCTGCTACACCGGCACGCGCCCACCGCGCATTGGGTCGAGCGCTCCAGATTTCTCGGTGCAGGATTCAGACCGCACCGTCGCGCTCACCCAGTTTCGCGGAAAAATTGTGGTGCTGAATTTCTGGGCCACGTGGTGTCCGCCCTGCGTTGAAGAGATGCCTTCGCTAGTGGAGATGCAACACCGCATGAAAGCGAAGGGCGTTGCGGTCGTGGCGGTGAGCATCGATGTGGACGAGAATGCTTACCGGCAATTTCTGAAGCAGCATGGCGTAGACCTTCTGACCGTGCGCGATCCAGCACAAAAGACTCCAACCCTTTACGGGACTCACGGCTGGCCCGAAACCTTCATCATCGACCGAAACGGAGTGATGCGTCGCAAGTTCATCGGAGCGGTGGATTGGACCGAGCCAGAGATCACCGACTTCTTGAACAAGCTGTAAATGCAATGAGGAACGGCTCCGCCCTTTGGCGTTGCGAGCCTTAGAGCAGGGTTCGTAGAGACCTTGCTTCGAAACCCTCTGCGGGCGGCATCGGTGATGTACATCTCAGCGAATGGACTCGAGAAAGTAGCCGTACCTCGCTGCTCACCAGACTCCCTCCGTAGCCAATTTTCCGGCACTCGATTGCCCGACGACCGGGAAAGAATCGTTTGCCCGCAAGCTTCGGATAGTCATTGCGTGTCTTCAGAATTTAATCTGTCTTTGAACCGCTACTCGAATCGAATTGATGGCAGGGTGGTGACCCAGACTTTTATGCACGTCCTCGACAACGTCATCTGGCAAGCGCTCACCACACGGCAAGCGCAGTTTTCCGAGTGCTTTGGACAGGCTCGCCGGTTTGTTCGCGAGGTCACGTCGCTGACTGCATTTGAAGAAGAGAGTCCCCAAGGCTACGCCGCACTGGCTGGACTCGTGGGCGACGGAGGTACGGCCGCCCTATTTCTCGCGAGCGAATACCAAGCGCGCACGGGATGGGAACTGATAGCCGGCGCGCCGTTGCTGGAGATGGTCTGCGAAAACGGCACCGGCCACGAGCAACTCTCCGCTCCGGATCCTGAAGTTATCCGCCTAGATCCAGCAGATTCGCCCGAAATGGTGGAGCTTGCTACGCTGACCAAGCCC
>CAZILJ010000319.1:0-4501 GCA_964539915.1 uncultured Acidobacteriaceae bacterium
TCAGTTTGTCCGCCGCAGAATCGAGTTTTTTTCGCCCCACGTCGGCCGTGGAATGAATAATCTGTCGCTGCAGGTTCGTATAGTCCACCACATCAAAGTCGACCAAACCCAAAGTCCCGACGCCGGCGGCTGCCAGATACAGGGCCAGCGGCGATCCCAGCCCGCCCGCGCCGATGCACAGCACGCGCGCCGCCTTCAGCTTCTGTTGGCCCTCCATGCCTACTTCGGGCATGATCAGATGTCGCGAGTAGCGCAGGATCTCGTCTTTGCTGAGCGTGACTGCAATTTCAGTGGTGGTGGCCATAAAGTCCTCGGTTTAAATTTTGACTCTGCTGGGTTTGGAATTGATGCACTGCGAATCGATCTTCCAGACACTAACAACAGGAAGGACAACACCTACAACGGCGTGCTTTGGCGGCGAGTTTCAATTCCAGAATTCCCAGGCGAAGCGTCGTAAATCCCCGCTCAGATCGCGCCTCCGGCGATAGAAGGGACGATTGAAATGTTATCACCTTCCTTGAGCTCAGTCGCTTCTTTGTGCAGGTAGCGAATGTCTTCGTCGTTTACGTACAGGTTAACGAAGGCGCGGAGTTTGCCCTCTTCGGTATAAAGATGCTTTCGCAGATCGGGATGCTGCGCGACCAGCGCGCTCATCGCTTCGCCGACGGTTCCGGCCTGAACTTCGACCGAAGACTGCTTGCCAACGTATTGTCGTAAAGGAGTGGGAATGTGAATCTTGCTCATAGACTTACTGTAAGAGATGCGGCAACCCAACGGCAAGATTCAGAAGGCGGCCCTTTGGCGCCTGGGCGTGAGTTGGTCGGCTCGCGAAACGATCGTGCCCCAGTTGGCTAACCTCTGATCCCTAATCCTGTTCACCAAAGACCTGAGCCCCAGAAGCCACTTATCCACACGAATTGTCCACCATAGAATCTCTCCGGGAGAAACTACGATGACGATTTTCGATCCGGCTCGCGGCAGAGTTATAGACGGCGGAGGTGGCCATGGCGGTAGCCTGCTTCGACTCATCGGCTTGGGAATTGCCGTATTCATACTCGTAATCCTGTTTTTCAGCGCAGTCACGAGAGTGGGCACTGGCCACGTGGGCGTTCTCACGCTGTTCGGAAAAGTGTCTGGCGAAACATTGGGTGAAGGCATTCATCTCATTAACCCGATGAAGACGAACAACGAGCTCTCCATTCAGACGCAGACGCTGAAAGAGTCGGCCAGCGTGCCGTCGAGCGAAGGCCTCATGATGAGCTTGGACACTTCGCTCATCTATCATCTGAATCCCGACCGAGCCGCGGAGGTCTTCCAGAAGATCGGCGCCGACTACGAAAATGTCGTGGTTGAGCCAACGCTGCGGTCCGCCATCCGCGAAGCCACCGCCTCGCATACGGCGAACGCACTCTACACCGGCGAACGCGAGATGGTGGCCAAGCAAATCTACGACCAAGTGAGCACGCAGCTCAACCAGCGCGGCCTGATCGTGGAGAATGTTCTGCTGCGAGACATTCAGTTGCCAAGCACGCTGAAGGCCGCCATCGAAGCCAAACAGCAGGCGGAACAGGAATCGCTCGCGATGAACTTCCGCCTTCAGAAAGAAACACAGGAAGCGCAACGTAAGCGCATTGAAGCCGCTGGCGTGCGGGACTTCCAGCAGATCGTTGCCCAAGGCATTACACCGTCGCTGCTCGAATGGAAGGGAATCGAGGCCACAGAGAACTTGGCGAAGAGTCCCAACTCCAAGGTGGTTGTGATCGGTAATAACAAGAACGGCTTGCCACTGATCTTGGGGCAGTAGCTGATCACAAATAAGACCGTGTGGGACGACCGCCACCTCGGCTGTCGTAGCCCGAAGGGCGACGGTTTTTGCCCGCACTGCTACCATAAAACCGTGCCACATTTGCTGGACATAAACCATCTGAGCATTGAGTTTCCGGTGCAAGGCGGACAGCCGAGGGCGGCTGTCCCCACAAAAACCTTGATTGCAGTACGCGACCTCAGCTTCTCCATCGCACCTGGCGAGGTCCTAGGTCTGGTCGGTGAATCCGGCTCGGGCAAATCGATTACGTCTCTCGCCATCATGCGGCTTTTGCCGCCGCAGGCACATGTCTGCGGCGAAATCCTCTTCGCCGGGAATCCCGCTCCGCGAAACTTGTCGGCCTTGGACGACGATGCCATGCGCCAGCTGCGCGGTTCCTCGATCGCCATGATTTTTCAGGAGCCAATGACCGCGCTCAATCCCGTCATGCGCGTGGGGGATCAGATCGCCGAAGCGGTGGTTGCCCACAATTCAATTTCGAAAAGTGAAGCATGGCGGCGCGCCGTCGACGCCATGAACGAGGTCGCGATTCCAGATGCCGCGCGCCGCGCCCGCGACTACCCGCACCAGCTTTCGGGCGGCATGCGCCAGCGCATCATGATCGCCATGGCGATCGTCAACCGCCCGCAATTATTGATCGCCGACGAACCGACCACCGCGCTCGACGTCACGATCCAGGCGCAAATTCTTGAACTGCTGGCTCAGCTGCGCACCAAGTTCGACCTTGCCATGCTCTTCATCTCCCACGATCTCGCCGTGGTTTCGCGTGTGGCAGATCGTGTCGCTGTAATGTATGCGGGCAGCCTGGTCGAGCTCGGTGATAAGCGGGACATCTTCCAAGCGGCAGCGCATCCTTACACTCGCGGCTTGCTTCGGGCTGTGCCGGATCTTAAGACTGACCGTGCTCGCCCGTTGCACACGATTGAAGGCACGGTTCCGGCGTTGCAAGCTATGCCTTCGGGGTGCGCGTTTGAGCCACGTTGCGAATTCCGGATCGCGGAGTGCGCTCGCGAGTTTCCGCCGCTAGTCCAAGTCTCGGCGGGTCACTGGGCTCGGTGTCCGGTCGTGAATGCTCAGGCCGGGTAAGGGCCTGTCTTTAGAATCGAGGCAATAGAGGAAACACTGGACTCCGTATTTCTCCGGTGCGGTCTATAATCGGCAGTTTGTCCGGTGAACCGTTGCGCATACTGCTCGTAAGCGACATCCACGCCAATCACGAGGCTCTCGACGCCACGCTGGCAGCTGCTCCGTCATTTGATACGGTCGTGAATCTCGGGGACATCGTGGGCTACGGCGCGAGTCCGAATGAGGTGGCGAAACGTTCTCGCGAATTGGGGAAGATATTCGTGCGCGGGAATCACGACAAGGCCGTCACCGGCCTGTTGGATCTCGACGACTTCAATCCCATGGCCGCGACGGCAGCCATCTGGACTCGCAACGAGTTGACGTCGGCAAATCTGGAGTGGCTTCGCGCCTTGCCGCATGGACCCGTTGCTCTGCCCGAGTTTCCAGAGGTGCAGGTGGTTCACGGGTCTCCGATTGACGAAGATGAATACGTGGTTTCGCTCGGAGATGCGCTCGCGCCGCTGATTACGCTGACAACTCCGCTGACTTTTTTTGGACACACGCATTTGCAGGGTGGGTTTTTTGCCAGCGACACAACCGCGGACGGTTTCCGTCCGGAGTATCGCACTGTGGGCCAAGCCGAATCGGTCGCGCTGCAGCTGAAGAAGGACACGCGATATATGATCAATCCCGGTTCGGTCGGCCAGCCACGCGATGGCGATTGGCGCGCGGCTTTCGCGCTGTTTGATACCGAGGAGCAGATCGTTCATTTCCATCGCACTCCCTACAACCTGAAGAATGCGCAGGATCGGATCTTCGCCGCGAAACTCCCTCCGCGCCTGGCGACCCGTCTCGCCTCTGGGCGATGAGGGGCGTTATTTTTCACGCCGTGGAAATCTCCGGCATGTTGCGGTGATCTAAGCTGCGTTCCGTTTTGAGAGACCAGGTTTGGGCTATCCCCACCCGCACCCTTGCCCAGGGCTTGACTGCCGCGGGGTCTGCAAAAATGCGGTGCAAAATCTTGAGCTTCTAGGGGTTAGAGGTCAACGCCTTGATAACAAATAACTTGCGGGAATCTTCAGGCGTTGGGTGTACGCCCTCCGGCTTGACCATGATTTGCTCACTTGTTTGGTGGCGCAAGGTCAGATGTCACATGGTCCTTGTGAATTTCGCAGCGCAGGCCCGTTGTAGACTCGGTCATGCCTTCTTTTTCTTCATCTTCTTCAACCCGCAGCGCGGGCACCAAGCACCTGTTTGAAGCCCGTGAGAATCCTCCCGAGCACTATTTGATTGCGCACAGCGATGGCGGTGCGCGTGGCAATCCTGGGCCAGCCGGTTATGGAGTGGTCATTCAGGATGAGTCTGGACACAAAGTAGCGGCTCTCAGCGAATATCTCGGGCACCAGACCAACAATTTCGCGGAGTATCAAGGATTGATCGCGGCACTTGAATACGCGCTCCAGCATGGTCCCAAGGCACTCAAGCTGATCAGCGATTCGGAGTTGCTGGTGCGGCAGATCAAAGGCATTTACAAAGTTAAGAATGCGGTGCTGCAGGATCTGCACGGCCGCGCCAAGGAATTGATTGCACAACTCGACTGGTTCTCGATCG
>CAZILJ010000320.1:0-5947 GCA_964539915.1 uncultured Acidobacteriaceae bacterium
CTCGTGCGATCCAGATGAACGTGGGTATGCAGCGTGAGCTACGACCGGGATTGGTTCTCACCGCGGATTACATTCGCAACGTAGGCTTGCACTATCTGATTGGAACCGACATTAACCATACTGGAGATGTTGCGTTCTTCAATAAGGACGCGGCGGCAACTGCAATTGCAAATACGCTCGCTTTTTGCGGAGCTACCACGATCCAGGCCGCGGCTGCAGCGAATGGCTGCAACGTTCCCAAGGCTCCGGGATTAGCGAAGGATGGAGGTGCCACGATTGCAACGTTTGGTTCCTTCGGTCTCGATTCGCCCTACGACGAAGGTCTTGGCGCTTGCCAGCCAAATATCGGGGAGCCGTGCGCGTTCGGCGGCATTAATCCGAACGTAGGCGGTCTGTATCAGTACCATTCGGGTGGCCGTTCAGTTTACAACGGCATGGACATCAAGCTAGTGCAAAACGTCAACCATCCCTTCACTGGCGTGAAGTACATGAATTTCCAGTTCGCCTACAGCCTCTCTCGCTTTGTTAACTCCGGCTCGAACTTCTGCACCCCGACTTGCGTTGCCGGAGGCGACCAGGATTTCGCGAACAACGCTCTCGACAATCGCAACCCCAACTCTCTGAGCGGGCCGGGCTCTCTCGACCGGACACACCAGTTCAACCTGGGAGGTTATGCCGATCTGCCGCTCGGCTTCCGAATCGGGATCCTCTCCCACTTCTGGTCGCCATTTGCGCTTACGCCCTTCACCCTGCCGGTGGCGCCCCTGCCCGCCAATAACGTGGGTGCAGCCGGTGGGATTTTCCAAACCGACTTCATCGGCAGCGGTCAGATTGGCAATCCTCTGCCTACCGCAGAAACCAGTGTGTCCTGCGGAACTATGGGCGGTACCTGCGATTATCGACTGCTCAAAGTGGGTGCCTTCATGCGTCAAGTCGGCCCGGTCGGTTTGACCAGAGATATCAATAATTACAACGCGACGATTGCTGGGCTGCCTACTCCCGCAGGCCAGACTCTGATCAACTCGGGCCTAGTGACTCTCGCGGATCTGCAGGCTTTGGGTGCTGTAGCTCAGCCTATCGGGGTCCCACCGGCAAATAACGTTGGGTTGGGCTGGTTAAAGGATTTCGATACGACCTTCAGCTGGGTCGGGCATGCTTGGCACGAGAGGCTGACGATCATTCCGAGCGTCAGTATCTTCAACACCTTTAACTTCGCCAACTTCGACTCTGCTGCCAGTATCTTGACCCCGCAGCTCAATGGTGGTGCTGGCTCGATCAACGGCACTGGACCGAACACAGTCGCGAATCCGCGCCCCGATCGTATCGGAGCCGGCACCGGCGTATTTGCCTTCGGTGCTCCACGAACGATCGAGTGGGGGTTGAAGCTGCAATTCTAGCTTGGAAGCGGCTCGTCTCCTCCTGAGCGAACCTACCTCCGAGTCTAAGAAGCCAATGGCTCCGGGCAGCCGGAGCCTTTGGCTTTTGCGTTGCACCAATTTGCAACTCGGCGTTCACGAACCTGCTTCTACGGACTCCAATTCAGAATAACTGTTGGGAAACCTGCTTACCACCATCTATCTCCGACTGAGATAGCCAGGGATAATCCCTATTCTCGACACCTATCTAAGAGTCAATGTCCGGTAAGCTCGTTAATCAGGCATGTGGAGTGCTTTCGCATTCGACATGACTTGGGGTAACCTCCGGCCTGAGCTATTCGTGTCTCAGCGCAACCAGCGGATCGACGCGTATCGCGCGCCTCGCCGGTATATAACAAGCAAGCAGAGCGACACCGATGAGAAGAAGCGCGACACCCGCAAACGTCACAGGATCTGTCGGCCTCACGCCGTAAAGCAGTCCTGCCATTAAGTGCGACAAGATCAGCGCACAAACAAGCCCAACCACAGCGCCGGCAATGGCCAGCCCCAATCCTTGACGTAGAACCATTCGGAGGATGTTCCGGCTTTGCGCCCCAAGCGCGAGACGAATCCCGATCTCGTGGGTGCGCTCGCTTACGATGTACGAAATCACTCCGTAAATTCCAAGCCCTGCAAGAAGCAACGCGGTCAGAGCGAACAGACCAACCATTTCCATCGAGAATCGCCTCTCGGAGAGTGACGCGGAAAGAGCGTCATTGAGTGTCTGCGCCCCGAAAACCGGGAGCTCCGGGTTGACGGCCTGCACCTGCTCACGCAACTCGACTGGAGTCGCTGCGGGGTCCAGTCGTCCACGCAAAAATATCACCAGCTCTTTAGACGCCCCTTGAGACGGCGCCTGATACAAGCTCGTATAGATTTGCGGAACGCTCGATTCCACCAGCGATTCAGTCCGAGCATCCGCTATCACGCCGACCACCGTAGTCCAGGAAGAGTCCTCTGGAGACAGCTTGAGGCGCTCGCCAAGGGGATCCCCGCTTGGCCAGTAGGTCCGCGCGAACGCCTCGTTGATCACCGCGACAGCCGGAACGGTTTCGTTGTCCATCTCGCCGAATAAACGGCCACGCTGCAGTGTGACCCCCAGCAAGTGAAAATAGTCTGGCGTCACGCTCGACGTTTCGACCAATGGAGGCTGCTTGCTCTGGATCTCGCGACCTTCGAGGACCAACGGGGATTGGGTTGGATTGTGATTCAATGGAATGGATGCTCTATTTCCGAGGGCTATTTCTTCGACTCCGGGCAACGTCCTGCCACGGCGAAGTAATTCACGTATGAATGGCGCCTCTTGAGCAGGGGTTCCGTAGATGTCGGTCTTCGGGTCATTTGGCTCAGGCAGCCACGTCCGAACCGCCATTACATTCTGAGGATTGAATCCCAGACTAACATTTAACAAGTCCCAGAAACTGCGCAGCAGAAGGCCCGCGGCAATCATCAGCACCAATGAGAGCGCAAATTCTGTCACCACCAGCGCGCGCCGCGTGCGCCCCTGTTCCCGTGACCCTGTCGACCCGCGCCCTTCCTGTTTGAGCGCTTGAGTCAAGTCCGCCCGTCCGGCATGCAACGCGGGAGTCACACCAAAAATCGCGCCTGCGACGAGCGAAGCGCCGAGAGCGAAAAGCAAAACGCCCCAGCTAATTGATATGTCATTAAGATGCGGTAGGCTGTCCGGCACAAGTCGCACCAGAAATCCTCTCGCACATAAGAGAATCGCTAAACCGGCTAGTCCGCCGACCAACGAAAGAAGCAAGCCTTCGGTTAGCAGTTGCGAGATCAGCCGCTTTCGCGCCGCTCCGAGGGCCTGCCGAACGGCCAATTCCCGCCCTCTGGCGCTGGCTCGAGCCAGCAACAGATTCGCCACGTTCACGCAGCCGATCAGCAGGACCAATCCCACGGCGCCAAGCAGCAGAATCAACGACTGGCGAGCTTTGCCGACCACGGTCTCCTTGAGCGGCACTAAGCGCACTGTCCATGCGCTCTGCAGCGGATAATCTTCCGGGAATTCTTTCTGCAAAGATGCGACCAGCGCGTCCAACTGGCTCTGCGCCGCCGCAATCGTCAGTCCAGGTTTGATTCGCGCGATTGCTGCTGCTCCGGTCCGCCGCCTGTTGCGCAGCGGGGGAGTGCGGCCCGGGACGGCAAAACCCACTGCGGCCCAAACTTCGATGTTCCTTTGCTCGGTTGTTCGCCCTGGATCGTGAAAACCGGCTGGCATGACGCCGATCACGGTATACAAGTCATTGTCAAGCCGCAAACTTTTGCCCAGAATCCCCGGATCGGCCGCGAAAGCCCTCTTCCATAGTCCGTCACTGATGAGAACTTCAAGGGTAAAACCGGGCGTCTGATCCTCAGGATCAAACGTGCGCCCCAACTGTGGCTTAACGCCCAGCAGCGCAAAATAATTCGGCGCGACGCCGGAGTAGCGGGCTCGCGTAGGCTGAGAGGAGCCCGTAAGATTCACGGGCCCATACACTGCTAGCGAAACATATTCGAAAATGCCGGAACGCTGAAGATCGTGCCACTCCGGCACCGACATTCCTACGTCCTGCGCGCCCACCCCGGGAAGATCATCCTCGACCCGCACGAGCTGCTCCGGTTGTGGGTACGGCAGGGGGTGCAACAGCGTCGCATCCACCAAGCTGAAGATGGCCGTTGTCGCTCCGATCCCCAGTGCGATCGTCAGGACGGCGACGGCGGTGAAGCCAGGAGCCTTGCGCAGCATGCGCAAAGCGTAGCGGATGTCCTGCCCGAGCTGCTCGAGCCAGGCGAAGCTCCACACGTCGCGCGTATCTTCCTTCACCCGCGTCACGTTGCCGAACTTCCGCACCGCCGCATAGCGCGCTTCCTCCGGCGGCATCCCACGGTCGATGTTGTCCTGCGTCTCCATCTCGATGTGTTCGCGGATGTCCCGATTGAGATCGTCCATCATGCGCTCGCGGCGCTTCATGATTCGCCTTCCTGTTCCGCTGGCCGCAGAATCTGCGAGATTGCTCCCGCCAGCGTGTCCCATTTGCTGGTCTCGACCGCCAGCTGTCTGCGCCCCTTTGCGGTTAGACGATAAAACTTGGCCCGGCGATTGTTCTCCGAAGTCCCTTCTTCCGCCGAAATCCATCGCCGCTTGATGAGTCGGTGCAACGCCGGATAGAGTGACCCCTGCTCGACCTGCAACACTTCGTCGGAGTTGAACTCGATCGCCTTGGCGATGGCATGGCCGTGTGTCGGCCCCAGCAGCAGCGTGCGGAGGATCAGCAGGTCGAGGGTGCCCTGCAGCAGTTCGATGCGTTCGCGTTGTTCTTTGGTAGACATTCTAGGTGAGCCTACAGCGCTTCCGGTAGAATGTCAAGGTGAGCAAGAGGTATCGGCAATGCGGCCAACTCCCGATAAGTCCCGTAATCGGAAACTAGGTTTTGCGCATAGGACGGCCAGCTCATCCGGATAGATGTTGAGAAATCCGCTTATCACTAGTAATCCTAGGACCGTCGCATTCTGAGATTGGTAGTGATAATCCCTGTTCTTGACATTTATCCTCGACGAGGCTGCTGGAACGAGCAGCCCAAGCCCCAAGAATTGCCCCAAACGATAGTTAAGAGATAGACTAACCCTCAGCACCATGTTCGAGCGTTACACTCAAAATGCCCGCCGTCTGATTTTCTTCGCTCGCTTCGAGGCGAGCCAGCACGGAAGCTTCTTCATCGATACCGAACACATCCTGCTTGGCCTTCTTCGAGAAGACAAGGCGATGATGCACCGGCTCGTCGGCCCCATCGACTTGGAAAAACGGATTCGCAGCGAAATCGAGAAAACCAGCCCGCGGCGAGATACCCCCCCTCGCTCTGTCGAAGTCCCGCTGAGTGCAGATTCAATAAAAATCCTGAACCTCGCAGTGCGGGAGGCAGACAAACTCAGACATCGATACATTGGAACCGAGCACATCCTGCTCGGGATTCTGCGTCTCGAAGACTGCCTCGCGGCTAGGTTGTTGTCTTTAATGGGTGCGAAAGCCGACGTAATTCGCGATAAGATCGCGAAAAGTGCGCCCGCGGAAATTTTAATCGATAAGCCAGCCCGTTCCGGGGTTTTGGCTCTCGATGGATTTCTATCGGCATTACAAGATGGTTCTGGTCGGCTGGAAGATTTTTTCGACGAGCATGGTCAATTCATCGATTCATCCGGAGATCGCTGGATCGGCCGTGAGGAGATCAGCAGCCGCGACAGGAGTCCGTTCGCGCTCTTTGCAAAGAAAAATGCTAGGTTCATTCTGGAAGACACGCTCGGCAATCCACCGGCTGCGCTCGTGGCCTCTGTGCTTTGGGATCTCAATACCACCGTCGCCGATCCGGCCAAGCCGATGCTCCGCATGAGCATCGTGCTAGTGCCTTCGAGCGAAGGCTGGCTGATCGTTCTAGCCCAAGTCACGCCGGTCCTCAGCGCCGAGACGTTTCGGTACGGATAGGTGTTGCGAAATCCGCTTCCCACCACCAATCTCAACCTGAGATAGGTGGTGATAATCCCTGTTC
>CAZILJ010000321.1:0-4073 GCA_964539915.1 uncultured Acidobacteriaceae bacterium
CCGCGTCGGCGGGCTTATCGGAGACACCTACGGAGAAGAATGTGAGCAGCGAAGCAATTAGATCCAGGCCGGAATGTGCGGCTTCGGAAAGAATACCCAGACTTCCTGTGCTGAATCCGACAACCACCTTAAGCGTGGTGATGACGACCGCGGCCAGGACGGAACCGCCCGCGGCCGCGCGCTTCTCGGCCCGCATCAAGTTGGATGGTGATATGGCGGGGTTTCCCGACATGCAGGAATTATCGCCGCTTAGAGCGCAAAGCGCCAACCAAATTGGGTCGCCACCCGGTTTCTCTGGCGAAGCGAAAGAGGCTGCGCGCTGCCTTCCTACGGGAACCCGCCCGCGAGAAAAAGTCGACGCTTGTGCTAGGATTTGATGCTTGGCATCTTCGACTTTCTGAAGGACCAATCCTGGAGGAAATGAGTTATGCGTAAGGGGTGGCTGATGTGTGTTTTCTTGGGGACTCTGGCCTGGGGGCAAGGCGCAACCACGGCCCCACAACCGCCGCAGCCGGCGAAGGAAGCGCCGGATACTTCGGCTTCGGTTTCGCCGCAAGCCGCGGTGATCACCGTAAAAGGCGTATGTGCTGCGACGCCCAAGCCGGTTTCATCCGAAGCTAGGGCGGCAAAACCTGGAACCGCTGCGAAGGCGCCGGCAGTCGAATGCAAGACAGTTATTACCAAGGCCGAGTTTGAGAAGCTGGCCAGCGGTATTTCTCCTAACCTGACCCCGCAATTTAAGAAGCAACTGGCGGGCATGCTGCCGCAGTTGATCGCGTTGTCGAACGAGGCTAAGAAGAAGGGATTAGACAAGACTTCCCAGTACGAAGAGACCGTAAAGTTCGCCAAGATGCAGATCCTGACCAACCAACTCCGGCGGAAGGTTCAGGATGATGCGGGGGCAATTCCGCCAGAGGAGATCGAGAAGTACTACAAGGAGCACGGCGACGCCTTTGAGCAATACAACCTAGACCGAGTGTTTGTGCCCCGGACCAAACAGGGGGAAGGCGAAGCCAAACAGGAGGAAGAGAAGGACGAAAAGCCGAGTGAGGAAGCGCAGAAAGCCAAGCAGGCCGAGGAGAAAACCAAGGCGGACGAAAAAGAGCAATCGATGACCAAGCTGGCTGAGGACTTGCGTGCCCGCGCCGCGGCCGGAGAGGATTTTGCGAAGTTGCAAAAAGAGGCTTTCGACGCGGCCGGTATGAAGCTCGAATCTCCCACTGTGAATTTGCCCAGCGTGCGCCGCACCGGTCTGTCTCCCGCACAGGCCGTGGTTTTCGATCTGAAGCCGGGCGAAGTCTCGCCGGTGATCAACGATTCGGGAGGGCATTTCATTTATAAGATGAACAGCAAGACTCCGATCCCGCTCGATCAGGCAAAGACTGAAATTCACGGCAAGTTGCAAAGTGATCGAATGCGCGAAATGACAGAAAACTTGAACAAATCGTTCCAAGTGGAAACGAACGATGCGTACTTTGGCCCAGGTGGAGTGGGCGCCGCGCCACCGCAGCGGCCGCCGTATCCACGACCAGGCGGGATGACCGCACCACCGGCTCAGCAGCCAACAGCTCCGCCGGCGCAACCGCCGGCACCCAAACCGAACTAATGGCTAAACCAGTCGTCGTCGTGACCGGCGTGTCGGGCAATTTGGGCTCGAGGCTACTCCCGCTGCTCGGGAGTTACTCGGTGATTGGTGTGGACGTGAGTCCGCCCCGGACCGACTCCGAGTTGCGGTTTGAGAGCCTGGATCTGGGCGAGGAATCCTCTACCCGGGTTTTGTATGAATTGCTGCGCGATACCCACGCTTACGCGATGATTCACCTCGCATTCGTCATTGATCCGGTGCGCACGGGCGTGATCGACGTGGAGCGCATGTGGCAAATCAACGTGGCGGGTACGGCGAGGGTAATGGAAGCTGTCACCGAGGCCAATCGCACGACCGACGATGGGGTCAAGCAGTTCATCTTTCCCAGTAGCGTCTCGGCTTACGGGTCAAACCTGCCAGCGCCGGCGACGGAAGAATCGTTGCTGGCAGCGCACACCCTTCCCTATGCCATCCACAAGAAGCAGTCGGATGAAGTTGTACAGACCCGATCCCACTCTTTGCGTGGTTGCAGCGCATATATTTTGCGGCCGCACATCTTTGCCGGCGCGAGTGTAGAGAACTATCTGATGGGCGCGTTCCGGGGCACTCCCAATGGCAAAAGCGCTCGGGCCGGGAAAATGCGCAAAGAAGGCAAGCGGCTGCCGTGTATGTTTCCCCGCGGCCAGCAATACCTTGACAACCGGATTCAGTTTATTCACGTCGACGACATGGCGCGACTTATTCGTCACATCCTGCGGCGCGAGCCTGAAACCCAACGCCTGACTGTGCTCAACGTGGCAGGACGTGGCGAGCCTCTGACCTTCGGACGCTGCGTCGAGATGGCACAGGCAAAACTGGTACGAGTTCCCGGAAAGTGGGCGATGAAGCAGGTGCTGAAATTTCTATGGAAGTGGAAGATTTCAGCAATTCCGCCGGAAGCGGTTCCCTACATGACCGGGGAATACATTATGAACACCGACCGCCTGCGCCGGTTCCTGGGGCCGGAGTATGAGCACGTGATTCGCTACACCATCACAGACGCGTTTGCGGCCAGATTCAAACCGGCGCCGAACGCCGCGATCACAGTCCCAGCGAACTAAACCTGCCGGCTTCCGATATCCACGTACCGAGCTGGCTCTAAAAATTTCTCGGGAATGCGGGAATAAACCGGCGACTGGACGGTTTATGCTATCGAGGTGTCAGAGCCACGCTTGCCCGCCGCGACATTTGAAGATCTGGCCATGCCGTTGTTCGACCAGCTTTACAACTTCGCGCGATGGCTAACCCAGGACACGACCGAAGCGGAAGATCTGGTGCAGGAGACCTATACCAAGGCGCTGCGCGGTTTCTCTTCGTTTCAGGCCGGCACAAATTTTCGGGCGTGGATGTACCGCATCCTGCGGAATTCGTTCCTGAGTTCGCGGACGGGACTCCGAACTACTATTCCGATCAATACAGAAGAGGATGAGATGTTGCTGCCCGCCAACAGCACCACACCCGAGAGCGTCCTGATCGAGCAGGCGGATCGCGAAACCGTGCAGCACGCCTTGGCGGACTTGCCTGTGCCTTTTCGCGAGATCTTGCTGCTGTGTGAGGTCGAGGAGATGTCCTACCAAGAGATTGCAGAAACGCTCACGGTTCCGATGGGAACAGTGATGTCACGCCTGTTTCGCGCCCGAAGAGCGCTGCGCGACTTGTTGCGGAACAAGAACGAGGAGGGCCGGCATGGGCTGTGAGCGATGGGGTGACAAACTGGGTGCGTATGCCGATGGCGAACTGGACCGCGCTGATGCCAATGCGGTCGGTTTGCATCTGCGGGAATGCGCTGTGTGCGCAGCTGACGTCCTGGGCCAAGTCCAGATGAAACGTTCGGTGCAAATGGCCGGCAGGCGCTATTCAGCGAGCACAGATCTACGGAATCGCGTGGGGGAACTTGTCGCTTCTAAGCCGCGCCGGCAAACCGGCAGGCTATGGAAAATTCTGCTGATCCCCGCCCTCGCAGTCTTGATCCTTTCGGTCGCGGTAAGTCTGTATGTGAAGCGCGAGAGCGCACGGCGACACAGCGTGTATAGCGAACTGGCTGATCTGCATGTTGCCGCGCTAGCGAGTGCGACGCCTGTCGACGTGCTTTCGACGGATCGTCATACTGTGAAGCCTTGGTTTCAAGGAAAAATTCCTTTTAGCTTCAATCTGCCGGAGCTGCAAGGATCAGAGTTTACGTTGGTGGGAGGACGGGTAACCTACCTCGCGCAAACGCCCGGCGCGCATTTGATCTACCAGGTACGCAAGCACGAGGTTTCTGTCTTCATATTTCAGGATCGCGGAGAGGAGACGGCGAGTTTGCCTTCAGGACCGGTCCATGTGCTCTCGTTCAATGTTGAGAACTGGTCGCAGAATGGATTGCGATATTTTGTTGTCGGGGATGTCGGTTCTGAAGATATAGAAGGGCTGAGTAGGTTGCTGCGCGCGGCCGGGTAATTCTTTCGCC
>CAZILJ010000322.1:0-1756 GCA_964539915.1 uncultured Acidobacteriaceae bacterium
TGCAGGATCGGCGCGACATCTTTGGTGAACGTGGGCGCGTTCATGTTTCCCATCTGCGCCAACACACTCGCCGCTGAACAAACCGCGGACAACAGCGTAAGAACCGTGCGGTTCATGGCTTATTGCCTCCTTGGCTGCCGACAGTCCTTCCGATCATTGAGCCAGCTCAGAGATCATACCAAGAATGAACAACACCTTCTTCAGAGTGCCGGGAGACATCGCGAAATCTTGACCTTTCGCAATCCTCAGAATCTGTTTTCCACTCGAATGCCCCATGCCGACGCCGGGGTGCGGGAGTTTGCCCCGGATTCGTCGCCATAAGGGGGATGAGCAGGTCTTTCGAATCGGAGGGACCATTCCCATGAAAAAAGCCGGCGCATCACCTCATCGCAGAAGTTCCCCGCAGACAGACCCGCATTGAAACGACGATGGCCATCGACCTGGCGACTGGAGTCAGCCCTGCGTGCTCAACGAAGACGGCGAAGTAGTTGATTGAGGGCGTTTCCGAACTACTCCCAAGGCACTAAAGAAGTGGTTCCCCGATCAGCCTCCGACACGGGTCGTGATGGAGGCTGGAACGCGTTCGATCTGGATCAGCGGACAGCTTCAGGAACTAGGACACGAGGTCATTGTGGCGAATGTCGTGAGTTGCGAGCGAGATCGCACAGTAATCGCAGGAGCGACCGAGTCGATGCCGAGAAGCTGGCGCGCTTCGCGCGCGCCTGGACCCGAAGATTTTGCCTCCCAACCGCCCCACGACTGCTGACATCATGCAAGCGAAAGCGTCTGCCGCAAAGCGGTTTCGTTCAAACGGCGATGTAAGAAGTCAGACGGAACCCGGACCCTGCAGATGCACAACTTCCCCCAATGCCGACGTCTGGACCGATTTGTTTCCGAGGAGCGCGCGCCTAAGGCGGACAAACCGAAGACTTAGGGACGGGGGCCTGCACGCCATCCCCGTCACTACGACCCGTTCGATGCCTGGGATATTGGAACGTTCAGGCCTGAATTCGGAGGGCGCCGCGGCGGAAACGCGGTTCAACGATCAGTTTTCTAAATGCTCTTTCATTCCGATCTTCAGGTATAATGCCGCAACTCTGGGCGGCACGTGCTGGATCTGTTGACCTCAAAAATAAGCGCAGAGAATTGAAACGGCGCACGCGAGGCGTGTGAAGAAAAGAGCGCACAGTCGCCGTTTTTGTTTTGCTGCTTTACTCCTGGGAGGCTATGTCGATGACGCGAATCCATCAGCAGGTGAGCAGCCGGCAGCACGAGCGCTGGTACCGGTTTGGCATTCGATGTGTGCAGGGAGCAAAGCGCGCCATTTGCCTGTTCGCCGTGTTGACGCTCCTGGCGTCGATAGCCGCGGCTCAAGCCAGCAGCCAGCTGAATGGCAGCGTGACCGATCCGTCGGGCGCGACCGTGGCCGAAGCGAACATTACTTTGACGGAAACCGCCACCGGATCCCATCGGAGCACCACCAGCAACGCGTCAGGACTGTACCAGTTCCTGGATGTGGCTCCCGGCAACTATAAGCTGGAGGCCTCAGCTGCGGGATTTGCACCCTTCCTGGCTCCCAACGTCACCCTCGTGGTCAAGACGCCTTCCACCATAAACATTAAATTTCAGGTTGCAGGTGGGACGACCAAGGTAACCGTGGAAGCCGAAGCGCTGCTCATCAATCGCACCGACGCGTCTCTCGGCAACGTCCTCGAGAACAACCAAATTGCGGAATTGCCCATTGCCGATCGCAACG
>CAZILJ010000323.1:0-7606 GCA_964539915.1 uncultured Acidobacteriaceae bacterium
CAGGCTAAAACTAAAAGAACAGGGCTAAAAGGGACGAAGGTCCCCACACGTCCCATCGGTGCCTAACGCCGGTCGATGCGCAAGCGCAGCCGTAGCCCCAAGGTACCCAACTGAGAAATGAGAACAGGGAACTGAGAACCGCTTTTTCGGTCTATAATAGACAGACTGTGCCCAAGTACTCCATCGTCGTCCCGCTGCACAACGAGCAAGACAACGTCACCGACCTCTACGACCGCCTGAAAGCGGTCATGGAGGCGCACGGCGAGAGCTTCGAAATCGTTCTCGTGGACGACGGCTCTAAGGACCACACATTCGCCATGCTGCGCGAGATCGCCGCGGTCGATAGCCGCGTCACCGTGGTCAAGTTGCGCCGCAACTTCGGCCAGACCGCTGGACTGGCAGCCGGTTTCGATCACGCGCGCGGCGAGTACATCATCGCCATGGATGGCGATCTGCAGCACGACCCCAACGACATCCCGTTGTTCCTGGAAAAGATTGCCGCGGGCTACGACATTGTCAGCGGATGGCGCAAAGTGCGTGTCGATAATTTCTGGATGCGCCGCATCCCATCGCGCATCGCCAACTGGATGATGGCCAAGATCAGCGGCGTCGACATCCACGACTTCGGCACTACTTTTAAGGCTTATCGCCGCGACATCCTCGAGCAGGTGCCGCTCTACGGCGAATTGCACCGCTTCATTCCCGCCCTGGCATCGTGGCATGGCGCATCGATCTGCGAAGTGCCCATTCACAACGTGAACCGCGAACGCGGTGTTTCGCATTACGGCATTACGCGCACCTTCCGCGTATTTTTCGACCTCCTGACTATCCGGTTTTTGCTGCGCTATCTTTCCCGCCCACTGCACTTCTTCGGCAGCATCGGGATGATGAGTATCTTCGGTGGCAGCGGCATCGTGCTCTGGCTCGGCCTGGAGAAATTCCTGCGCCACGTCCCGGTAATGGGCGAACACGGCCCGCTGATGATGGCTGCTCTCGGCCTCCTGCTCGGTGGCTTGAACTTGCTCGCCATCGGCCTGCTTGGAGAGATGCAAGTCCGTCACTACCACGAACCCAGTCGCCGCGCCCCGTACTCCGTGGACCGCGTCCTGCGCGCCCAAAACGAAGAGCACAGCGTCTCCGAATAGGTCAAACTTCGATTCGTTCAGTCTCCCACTTCGCCGCCGGTTGCCCTTGCTGCAACCACACGATGAAATCCGTCATCGGTGGAACCCCGCCCAATTCGCGAATCCGGGTCGCATTTTGTCCGCGATGATAGTGACTGTGCATTGCAGCCTGCGTCAGCGCCTGACGCACGCTGATCTTTAGCGGCGGACTGAACCATGGAATCTCGATCACTTCTTCGAGCCGATATGGACTCGCGTTCCGCAATCGCTCATCCAGTTCCGCCAACCCTTGCCGCCCATACTTCTTTACGTCTCCCATCGTCGTGAAGTCTTCTAGTTTCTTGAACTCGAACGGCGATGTCTGCGGCCCGGTTACATAAAGAAAGGCGTGCTGCACCAGATGAATGTGAAACACTCGTTCGCGGATCGGCTTATCGTGAAGCGGCGCGGGAAAAGCCTCGAACGCCCGCCAGTGTTCGGCGTCCGCCCACTTCTGGTGCGCGTACAACTCGTCGAGATAGGACATCACTGGATCCCCCGTTTCAACCAGCGAGTTTACGCCCTTGCCAGGAGCCATGTCCCATTCGGGGCCGGCGGTATAATGTCCTGTTTGCCGTTTTTGAGGAGTTGCGCCCCGATGGAGAGAGCCACCCAGCATGAATTGCAGCTAGCCAGTCGCATGTCGCGCCTCGGCACCGAGACTGCCTTTGAAGTTCTGAATAAAGCGCGCGCTCTAGAGCGTCAGGGCAAGAGCATCATCCATCTCGAAATCGGTGAGCCGGACTTCGACACCCCTGCAAACGTGGTCGATGCAGGCGTCGACGCCCTGCGCAAAGGCTGGACACACTACGGCCCCTCCGCTGGCCTCCCCGACCTGCGGCAGGCACTCGCCGAATACGTGAGCCGCACCCGAGGCGTGAAAGTCACCAGCGACGAAGTCGTAGTGGTCCCTGGCGGAAAGCCCATTATCTTCTTCACGATCCTCGCGCTGATTGATGACGGGGATGAAGTCATCTATCCCAACCCGGGTTTCCCCATCTACGAGTCGATGATCAACTACGTCGGTGGACGCGCCGTGCCGATCCAGTTGCGGGAGGAGCGCGACTTCTCGCTCGATGTTGATGAACTAGGCTCGCTCATCAATGACCACACGAAGCTGATTATTTTGAATTCACCGCAGAATCCCACGGGCGGAGTCTTAGAGCGGCGCGACATCGAGCAAATCGCGAAGATCATTGGCGACCGCAATGTGATGATCCTGTCTGACGAAATCTACAGCCGCCTGCTCTTCGACGGCGGGCTGCATTTTTCCATCATGTCGGTGCCGGGAATGCAGGAGCGCACCATTTTGCTCGACGGCTTCTCGAAAACCTACGCCATGACGGGATGGCGCATGGGATATGGCGTGATGCGTCCCGACCTCGCCGCGCACATGACGCGCCTAATGACGAACTCCAACTCCTGCACGGCGAGCTTTACGCAGGTCGCTGGCATCGAAGCGATCCGCGGTGATCAGAGTTCCGTCGACCATATGCGTGACGAATTCCAGCGCCGCCGCGATGCGTTTGTCGCAGGTTTGAATAGGATCAAAGGCTTCTCGTGCCGCATGCCCAAGGGCGCGTTCTATGTCTTTCCCAACATCAAGAATACGGGATGGAAATCGAAGCCGCTGGCCGACTCTCTGCTCGAACGAGCCGGCGTCGCGGCACTCTCAGGGACCGCGTTCGGCGCATTCGGGGAAGGTTATCTGCGCTTCAGCGTCGCAAATTCTCTGGACAACCTGCAGCAAGCCCTGGACCGCATCGACCAGTGGACGAAGAAAAACCTTTAGTTGACTTTACTCACGATTTAAGCCGAGATTCTTCATGCCGACGATGAAAAGAGCAGCTCCACTCCCTAAGCCCAAGACCAGCCGACCAGTTGCGCCAGGTTACGGTTTTCCCGAAGACAGCAAAGGCCTGCTCCCTTGGACTTGGGCCGAGCAGCGATTGAAGAAGTCGCATAACTACTGGATCACCACGGTCAAGCCGGATGGCTCGCCTCACACGATGGTCGTCTGGGGACTATGGCAGGACGGCCGCTTGCTGTTCAGCACTGGCAGCAACTCGCGCAAAGCCCGCAACCTGGCACAGAATCAAAACTGCGTGCTTTGCAACGAGCATGCGCACGAGGCAGTGATCGTCGAGGGTGTCGCGGAACTAGCCGAGGTCGCCTCGCGGCGCAAATTCCTGTCGACATACCAGCGGAAGTACAAGTTTGATATGTCATCGATGAAAGACGACATCCTCTCCCTGAAGGAACCCGTGTTTGCGGTGCGCCCGCGGGTTGTTTTCGGCTTTTGGGAAAAACACTTCCAGAGCAAGTCAACCCGCTGGAAGTTCGCATGACGAAATGTGGCGCGGGCGCCTGGCCCGCGTGCTCTCGCCCTGTCCCGTGACCCCGAGGCGCATGATCAAAGTCATGCATTGTGAGCGAGTATGGAGCCCATCCTCACTCCGCACAGCAAGGGAACCGTCTGCGAATCAGCTAGTCGGCGAACCAGGCAGTTGACACTGTGGTAATCCTGCTCAACAATTGAAATACTCCCCTGTAATTCACCCGATAGCTTCCTGAGGAGGAAGAGTGTATGGCCGATGAAGGCGATGTACAGATGGAACAGCAGTCCAATGCCGGCAAGTGGATTCTGATCGTGCTGGCGGTTGTCGCGGTGGCAGCGTTCGGATACGTCCAGTATGTCACGCACTCCGACGTCCAGCGGTTGACCCAGGACCTAAACGAGAGCCGGGCCCAGGTGAAAGAGTTGCAGAACCGCATGCAGACGGCTGAAGCACAGCAAGAGACGCTGGCGCGCGATTCCGGCATGACCAAGAAGCAACTCGCCCAGCGCACCGCCGCCTTACAGGCTGAACAGAAGGCCGCGGAAAGCCGGCTGGAGAATGAACAGAAGGCTCAAATCCGCGAGGTCAGCGGAGAAATTTCAGGCGTGAAGACCGACGTCGGCGGAGTGCGAACTGACGTTGCTTCGGCCAAGGCGGATCTCGAAGCCACCAAGGCCAAGCTGCAAAGCACGATTGGGGATCTAGGCGTGCAGAGCGGATTGATCGCGCACACGGCGGGTGATCTGGAAGTTTTGAAGCACAAGGGCGACCGCAACTATTATGAGTTTACGCTGCTGAAAGGCGCCAAGCCACAGCCCGTGTCGACGGTGAGCCTGCAACTCAGAAAGGCCGACGTCAAGAGAGGGAAGTTCACGGTGAATGTCACCGCGGACGACAAGACGATCGAAAAGAAGGATCGCAATATCGCCGAGCCGATTCAGTTTTATTCCGGGCGCGACCACCTGCTGTTTGAGCTGGTAGTGTGGAATGTGGATAAGAACAAAGCCACCGGATATTTGAGCACGCCAAAAAGTGCTCCCCAGGCGGTGACGGCGAACTAAGGATGACTGGAGCGTTTTTCCCAGGTGGTCACGTGCTGTTGCAAATTGTGCTGCGCGCGGGCGTGATCTACCTGCTGGTCCTGATTGGCGTGCGCCTGAGCGGAAAGCGTGAGGTCCGGCAGATGACGCCGTTTGCCTGACGCTGTTGCTTCTGCCGTCGAACTCTGTGCAGAATGCGATGACCGGGCCGGATACGTCGCTACTTGGCGGCGGCCACACTCCTGATTTACTATCTGATCGCCAACGTTTCGGGTGGCAACAGGCGGTGACGGCGACTGATCGAAGGCGAGCGCTCGCTCTTGGTCCATGATGGAAAGCCCGTTCAATCGCACATGGCACGTGAGCATGGACGAACTGCACCGCGCTGTTCGGGAACATGGCATCAGTGGCTGTGACCAGGTTGCGCTTGCCGTGCTGGAAGTCGATGGCTCGATCAGCTGTCTGAAGTACGACGAAATTAAGCAGGACGCGAACACGCATCTAGTGCGACGCAGATTCATCCAAAAGAAGCAATAGTCCACCGAGGAGTTTCGCTTGAATCGGGATAGGGGGAACAGTCGCCTGTCCTCCCTCCCACACCTCAGGACATGCGGGTCTGCATGCGGCGGGTCGGCGGATCGAGCTCGGGCTAGCTATAGCTAAGCTAGCCGGGCTTTTGGAATAACGCGTCGCCAGGTAACGATTCCGTCCCTTCCCGGACGCCCCTTGGGTCCTCACTCCTACCTGCGTCCGGAAGGTCAAACCAGGTTGGCTTTTCTGCCGCGCTTTCATTCGAATACCGTACGGCCATCTGGCTCTACGGCATTTCGGATAGCAACGCTTGAGCCCTTTGCTGTGCTAAAGCTAAAAGGCGGGCAAGAGGTCCAGCGTATCACTTCAAGGTCAGCATCGTCCGCCGGATCACTCTACTTTGAGGAACTTGACGCAAACCGGCGAGCCCACATCCAGCACTTTGCCCGTGGGTGTCAGATGGCCGGTTTTCGCGTCGATGGCAAACACGACGACGTTGTCCGATTTCTGGTTCTCCGCAAAAAGAAACTTGCCGGTCGGATCGATCCCGAAACTGCGAGGGATTTTGCCTTGCGTAGGAGTGTATTCGATCGGCGTCAGCGTGCCTTTGCTGGAGTCGACAGCGAAAACGGCAATGGTGTCGCTTCCGCGATTCGAAGCGTAGAGGAACTTGCCCGACGGATACATCTGGATTTCGGCATCATCATTTTGGCCGGTGAAGCTCTTGGGCAGCGTCGAAATGGTTTGCAATCTCTGCAGCGTCCCCAAGTTCGAGTCGTTCGACAATACCGTCACCGTGGATTGCATTTCAGCCACCACGTAAGCGAACTTCCCCGATGGACTCAAGGCGAAGTGTCTTGGTCCCGCCCCTGCATCAAGCTTCACAAACGGGGGACTGTTGGGCGTGAGCGATCCTTTGCTGCTGTCGAACTTGTAAACGAGCAGTTCGTCGAGGCCGAGGTCGTCGACCATGGCAAGGCGATTGTCGGGGGAGAGATCGATCGAGTGCGCGTGTGCCTTCTCCTGGCGCTTAGGATTTGCTCCATGGCCGGAGTGCTGAATGAAGGCCGAAGCCTCGCCAAGCGTTCCGTCCTCTAGCACCGGGAATACAGCGAGGCTGCCGCCCGTGTAGTTCGCCACCAAGACATATTTCCCCGTTTTGTCGACGGTGATGTAGCAGGGATCGGCGCCACGAGACGCGACTTCATTCAGGAACGTGAGCTTGCCCGTAGCGCGATCGATGGAGAAAGCGCTGACGCCTCCGCTGTCCGGGCCCTTGTAGTTGCCAACCTCATTGACCGCATAGAGAAAGCGGCCGTTCGGATGCAACGCCACGAACGACGGATTAGTGGTTTCCGCTGCCAGGCCCAGTTCAGCAATCTCGCCAGTGTCGGCATCAAAGCGGTAAGCATAGATGCCTTTGCTCTTGCTGCCTTCCTCAGTGTAGGTGCCGACGTAGAAAAGATATTTGCGGTGGTGCTCCGCCGGTGCGGCAGCGGCAAGGAGCGTCGAACAGAGTGCAACCAGCAGAGTGACTGTGCGAGCAGAACGCCGGGAAATCGTCATGCTGCTATAGAAACCTATTCAGCAGTATTTGCGCAAGCGATGCGCTTCACTTCGTCAAGGTCACTGGAACCGTCTGGTCATAGGGCCAGATCACCACACTAACGGACTTTCTCTGGTTGAACACATCGAGAGCCACCGGAAATGCGACGATGATGCTGCGCGTAACCGATTCGCCGGGCTGAATCTTGGTTTCCGGCGGAAGGGCCGGCTGCGCAGCAGATTTCAGTGCGGGGAATGCCTGAAAGTAGCGATCGAAATCGACCGCGGAAACGGCATCAGCCGTCGAGTCTCCTCCCGCCGACTTCAGACTGCCTTGAAGGGTATGAACGTAGAGAGTTTTATCGCTCGTATTGTGCAGGGTGAAGGTCAACGCGACCATGGTGGAGCTCTGATCGGGAATCTGCACGGCAGCCACATTGTCGAGAGAACCAGAAGCTTGCGGCGTGGCGCGCTTCAGGAACGACGCGATCAGCACAACGAGGGCGACGACGCCAATCGCGATCAGAACGATCTTGGCAGGCGGCAGATTCTTCTTCGCCGTGCCGTATTCTTCGCCAATGTTGATGGTTGGGCCCGCGGGAATGGCCGGCGGACCGGCCGGCGCAGGAGGGGTTGGCGGAGGAACCGGAGTTTGGTCAGGCATAGGCTTTGGCCGTACTCGCCGATTCTACGCCAGATGAGGTTGAAACTGGTCTTGAAGTCTCCGGATCATCATATTCTCCGAAGGTCATTCCCTTGAAGTTTCCATCCGAGGCTCGAATCCAATTTTTTGGGCGGCGCGATGCCGATTCACTTAAAGCGTGTGCCATTGGTATAGATTTCGCGGCCAAGTACCGCGGGATCTCGTTTGAATTGTGCCTGCCATTGCCGGTCACGGATCACGGCTACGGCGTCGCGATTGGGCAAGGCGTCTTCTTCCGTGCAAAAATTCTCTTCCGAGTGAAGGTGGAATTCCCAGCAGGCTGGA
>CAZILJ010000324.1:0-2216 GCA_964539915.1 uncultured Acidobacteriaceae bacterium
CGGTTTGCCGGTGTCGTCGAGCGCGGCTTTCAGGTACATCGCGGCCACCGAGTGGAAGTAGTCGAACTTGATGTCATCTTCGCGGCTCCAGATGACTTTGACGGGCTTGCCGGTTTTTTTCGAGAGCACGGCCGCTTCCACAGCGTAGTCGGGCTTGGACTTGCGGCCGAATCCTCCCCCAAGAAACGTTACGTGACAGGTCACGTTTTCTTTCTTAAGGCCGAGAGCCTTTGCGACTTCCTCCTGCACGCCTACCGGATTCTGCGTGGGCAACCAGAGGGTAACCTTCTCGCCTTGAACATCGGCGACGGCGACCGGCGGTTCCATCGACGCGTGTGCGAGATGAGGCGCGAAGTATTCGGCTTCGACGATCTTCCCACCTTTGGCAAACTCGGCATCGGGGTCGCCGACGCTGTGCACGACTTTGCCCGGCTGGCGCGCGGTTTGCTGTAATTCTTTTTTGTAGTCGGCGGAATTGTAGGACGCGTGGGCGCCATTGTCCCATTCAATCTTCAGCTTCTTGCGCCCTTTGAATGCGGCGAAAGTATTGTCGGCGATCACGGCGACGCCGCCGAGCGGCTGAAACGCATGCGGAGGTTTGAAGGGATCGATGGCGATGGTCTTCTTCACGCCGATGACTTGGAGCGTGGCAGAGTCGTCAACCGATCTTACTTTTCCACCAAGCACCGGCGGGTGAGCGATGGCGGCGTAAAGCATGCCGTCGACGCGAACGTCCATGCCGAATAGCGGCTTGCCGGAGCACAGGTCTGACACGTCGTAGCCGGGCGCGGGTTTGCCAATGTAGCGCCATTGTTGCGGCGACTTGAACGTCAACTCTTCTTTCTTGGGGACGGGAAGTTTCGCGGCGATCGACGCGAGGTCTCCATAGGAGAGTTTACGGTCGGAATTCTTGTCGCTGACGGTGTGGGGAGGATCGGCGACGCATTGCGATTCGGGGATTCCCCATTGCTGAGCGGCGGCGCGGACGAGCATCAGGCGAGCGGTGGCGCCGGCCTGGCGCAGAGGATCGAAAAATTCGCGGACCGAATGAGAGCCGTCGGTGTCTTGCGAGCCGTATTGATCGTCGGCATCGCCTTGGACGACCGTGACCCGGCTCCAGTCAGCGTCAAGTTCGTCGGCGAGGATCCGGGGAAGGCTGGTGCGGACGCCGTTCCCCATCTCCGAGCGGTGAGCGACGATGTAGACTTCGCCGCTTCTGTGAATGCCCACGAAGATGCCGGGGCGGAAGGCGGATCCGTCGATCGTACCGACCGGGCTCGTCGCCGCGTAGGGTACCCCATTTCTCGCTGCCTTTGCGAGAAGTGGGGACTTTCCCACGAGAAGCACGAATGCTCCGGCCGAGAACACCCCTTGCAGAAAACGCCGCCGGCTGACATTTTCAATGGCGATCATTTCCTGGGTGACCACTTCGATGTCGACCTTTTCTTCCTTGATCATGCGGTCTCCCTCGCGGCTTCCTTGATGGCGGCGCGGATGCGTTGGTAGGTGCCGCAGCGGCAAATGTTGCCGGCCATGACCGAGTCGATGTCATCGTCGGTGGGCTGCGGCTTGGAGGAGAGCAACGAGACTGCCTGCATGATTTGGCCGGGCTGGCAGTAGCCACATTGCGGGACGTTCACTTCGGCCCAGGCTTTCTGCACGACGTGCGGGCCGTTGACCGAGAGAGACTCAATGGTCGTGATCTCGAGCCCCTCAATCGTTCCCATCTGCTTCGAACAAGAACGGATGGCTTTGCCATTTTGTAGCACGGTGCAGGCTCCGCATAAAGCCATGCCGCATCCGAATTTTGTGCCGGTGAGTCCGAGGATGTCGCGCAGGTACCACAGGAGCGGCATTTCGGGATCGCCATCGAAAGTCTGCGCGCGGCCATTCACCTTAAGATGAATCATGATGCACTTCCTTGGTTATCAGGAAATTTACCCGGTTATTGTACTGCGAACGGATCGTGAGAATGCAATTTGGATTGTTTATCGATGATAAGCGTGGCGTCCCTGCAGACTGCGGGCGCTTCTTGCGCACGTTCGGGGCGGGTTTGGTTTTTCGTCGGCACCCACGGCTTAGGCGTGGACTGCATTCTTACGCCGCTCCGCGGCTGGGTATCACAAGATCTTATCGGGGAAGACGAAAACGGTGCGGGCGAGATCGGATTGCAGGGTGGACTCGTGATAGTAGCGGGTGAGGATGCCATTCTTCCA
>CAZILJ010000325.1:0-4530 GCA_964539915.1 uncultured Acidobacteriaceae bacterium
GCAAAGGCGCAAAGACCTGGCGGCAGAACGACCGGCGGTGCCCCCGGCGGCGTGAGGCAAGTCACACTCGGAGCCGCTGAAGCCAACAGCGCGCTGACAACTGCCTGTTGTGCAAACCTCGGATCGTTCTGCGAAAAAGGGTTCGTAGCCGTTAAGGAAGGGCCGGCGAATATCGAACTGTCTGTCAGAAGAGGAACGGAATTCTGCGAATTCTGCCGCAGACCTTCGAAGGAAGCAAACAGGAAGGTTTTGTCTTTCTTGATGGGAACGCCGATGGCGCCGCCATATTGCTGGCGGCTGAGCGAATTCTTGATCGGACGTCCAGTAGAAGTAGTGCTGAAATTAGAGAAGGTTGGGTCTGTCGCAAGGGCGGAACTGAAGGCAAATGGGTCGCGGGCATCCATGGCATCATTGCGGAAAAAACCGTAGACGGTGCCATGTAAGTTGTTGCTGCCGGACTTGGTCACAATGTTGATGGAAGCGCCCGTCGCTGCTCCCAGGTCGGCCGAGTAATTGCTGCGGTTGATTTGGAATTCCTGCACCGCGTCCTGGCCTACGGTGAGGCGCACGCCGCCGCTGTCACCGCTGGTCTCACCCCCGTCCACCGTAATGTTGTTGCCTCTGCCATTGCTTCCGTAGAAGGAAAGACCGCTTTGTGGCGTTTGCTTCACTCGGAAATCCTGGTCACCCGCCAGCCGGGTGGAATCGGAAACACCCGGGGCGAGCAACGTGAAGGTGAGGTAATCGCGACGGTCGATGGGCAAGTCGGCGATGTACTGTTGGCTTATTCTGTCCGCCTGGCTTCCTCTTTCGGTTTCCACCACGGGCGGTTCGCTCGTCACCTCGATTACCGTTGCTACCTGCGCCGGTTTCATGCGGAAGTCTGAAACGACGGTCTGCCCGATGGCTACCGGCACGCTCTTGCGAAGCTCGGTCGCGAAACCTGTCATCGCAGCGCTCACTGCATAGGTAGAGGGGGGCAGCCCAGCTACGCGGTACTGGCCTGCGCCATCGGTCAGGACCGTGCGCTTCAGACCGGTCTGGGTGTCGACCACACTGATGGTTACCCCAGCCAAGACCGCGCTCACGGAGTCGAAGACGGTGCCAGTGATGTCTCCCGAGGTGCCGACCCCCTGCGCCAGGGCCATACAAGCTGACAACAGCAAGCACACAAACGTACATGCGAGTGACTTCATAGGATTCTCCTTACGGTGAGGACGTCGCCGAACTGGTTCTGAGTATCCCCAATGCGGTTCATTCCCCGGAACGCCAGGTGCCGCGCCAACCCCAAAAACCGTCAAGGCCGATCCAGTTGCCTTGTTTTGTTCTCGATCAAAAATTCAAATCGTGTCCAACGAAATCACAGATTGTGAGAGTTAGTATCACATAAGAGTAACTAACGTCAAGAAGGGCGGTAGGTCGGTACGACTTCGTACTGATCCACTACCCAAGAAGAGAGCATCGGTATTTCCGAGACTGCATGGCGCGCATGTTCTGCGCGCACCGATCGTTCCATGGGAGCGCAAGGTGGTGGTCGTTCGGGAGTGCGGATGCTGCGCAGGACGAGACTCCGAGCTCGTCGGGCTCGGATTCCCGCCACCACCAGCCCTACGGAGTCAGGACGATCCGGCCGGAGACTTGGCCTTTACGCAACTCATCCAGCGCCTCGTTGGCATGAGCAAGCGGGCGCGCAACCACATGGCAGCGTATCTTCCCGACGGCAGCCATGGCGAGTACTTCCCGCAAGTCTTGCCGAGTACCGACCGTTGATGCGTGGATCCGGACTTCTCGCGCTGCCATCAGAATCGGTGGGAAACAGATGTTCTCGGCGGGCAAGCCCACGACTAGAAGAGTGCCGGTCGGACGGAGGCACGCAAAAGCCGTGTCGTAAGCTGCCTTTGCGGCGGACGTAACAAGTGACACATGGATTCCACCTTTACGGCGCAACTGCTTAGCCACATCGTTCGTGGCTGCATTGAGCGCGTCAGCCGCGCCAAAAGTTCGGGCAAGTTCAAGCTTCTCCGGGGAAATGTCGATCGCGGTCACCTCCGCGCCCAAAGCCCGTCCGAACTGCACTGCAAGGTGTCCCAGGCCACCTATGCCGAAAACAGCCAGGCGCTGACCCGGCACAATCCCGGCGCCCTTCAGTGCGCGATAGACTGTGAGTCCAGCACAAAAAAGCGGGGCGGCTTCGAGCGCAGAAAGGCCATCTGGAATCTTCAGCGCGTGAGTTGCCGGCGCCTTTACAAATTCCGCGTAGCCACCATCCACGGTGACACCCGTGATCTTCTGCCGGCTGCACAAGTTCTCGTTTCCTTCCCGGCAGAACTCGCACTCACCACAGCTCCAGTGAATCCAAGGTACCCCGACGCGGTCGCCGATTTGCAAATGGTTTACTGCTTCGCCCTTCTCCACCACGTGACCGGCAATTTCGTGGCCGAGAATCAGCGGTCTCTTCACGATTTCCGCCAACTGTGTCCAATCCCCATCCGCCACGTGCAAGTCGGAATGGCATGCTCCACAGGCTTCCACCTGGATCAAAACTTCGTCTCCTTGGGGATGAGGCCGTTCGACTTCCTCGATCGAGAGCGGCTTTTTGAAATCGTGCAGGATAGCGGCCTTCATTTACTCGCCTCCTTCTCATTTGATATGCAGCGACGCACAGCGCTCGATTCGCCAGTTCATGCGCGATACCCCGTACTCCATTCGGATCGATGAGTCGGCGTATATAAGCGACGTCAAGCTGCGCAAAATGGGGGGATGAATTCGTGGGTTGCCGCCCTCGTCCGCGACCAATCCAATCAGGCCCTAACACCGCGCAGGAAAAACTCCACGGCGCTATCCACGCGCTCAGTGAGTTTGTGGGGTCCTGTGAGGTCGACGGTCCACTGCCGGACAACGGTGTGATAGAGGGCCTCCATGAATTCCGCGAGGTGGACCACGGGGAACGCGCTCGTGATTTCGCCGCGTTCCTGACCCTGGGCCAGAATTTCCCGCAGCCGGCTCACCGCAACGCCCTCAACTCCGCGCACCTCCGGAGAACGCACCGGATCCATCGCGCCCGACAGCACGACCGCTTTCCACAGCGGTCGGTCGGCTTCCGCTTCGAGTGCCATGGCGTGATACAGGCGATGCAGGCGCTCTGCCGTATCAGCCTTGGTGGAGAGTTCGGATTTGAGGCGCTCCGCTATGCATTCGAAGCCGCGCTTACCGACATCCCGTAAAACAGCGTCCTTGCTCGGGAAATAGCGGAAGAAAGTCGGCTGGCTGATTTCGAGAATTTTGACGATGTCATCGACGCGAGTTTTCTCGTAGCCCTGTTTGCGGAACAATCTGATGGCTGTTTCGATAATTTGCTGACGAAGTCGCGCCTTCTTACGTTCCCGAAGCCCTGGAACCTCGTGGATCTGTGCCGTTACATTTCGCTTCACTAGGTTCCTGTGGTTTCGACTTCTTTGCGGTGCGGCGACTTCAACACGAGCCATAGTCGTATATTCTCCTGATCAGGGTTCGAGGACATGCGATCGGTTCGGTGCTGAAGGCACCGGATCGATTGTAACAATGGCGCTTCCAGCGACTGTTTTCCCAAAACGCGATCCCGTGGCCAGTTCGACGCTGCGGGTATTCAATGTTTGTCTTCCATGTTGACGTTAGTCACTCATATCTGATATAGACTAACACAATTTGGGAGCGCGATTTTCTCGATCAGGACCGACGAGGTAAATCGGCTGGTTCGCGAGGTCCGGCTTCGGAACATCGACCTGTCGGCATCGCGGTCGCAGATCTGGTGGTGTGGCGTCGCAATAGTTCGACTCCGGGGGAAGATGATGACAACTGCCGCGGCAACTCCGCTTCAAGTGAAAGGCGGCGCGTTCCTCATTGAGGATCGCTCGCCCAACGAAATTTTCACGGCTGAAGATCTGAATGAAGAACACCTTGCGATTGCCCATACGGTCGACCAATTCTGGACGAATGACGTGGAACCTCATCTCGAGGCGATTCGCCAGCAGAGTCCGGGGGTCGCACTAAGCGTGCTTCGCAAAGCGGCCGAACTGGGGCTCGCCGCGATACCGATCCCCGAGAGATTCGGCGGCATGGAAATGGACCTGCCGTCGGTGATGATCGCGGGTGAACATCTAGCCCGGGACGCTTCTTACGGGTCCTGGCACTCCTCCCATACTGGGATTGGCACGCTCCCCGTTCTTTTCTTTGGCAACGAAGAACAAAAGCGAAAATATCTTCCTAAGCTGGCGAAGGTTGAGCTGTTGGCCGCATACGCGCTAACCGAACCGCTGGCCGGCTCCGATGCTCTTGCCGTGCGTACCCGGGCGGACCTCAGCGCAGACGGCAAATACTACATCCTCAACGGACAGAAGATGTGGATCACCAACGGAGGCGCGGCAGACCTGTTTACCGTGTTCGCTAAAGTAGGCGGCGAGAAGTTCACGGCGTTCCTGGTGGAGCGCAGCTTCCCCGGCGTGACCAGCGGCGCTGAAGAACACAAGATGGGCATCAAGGGCAGCTCGACCA